>CAZPEQ010000015.1:0-16311 GCA_964585605.1 uncultured Weeksellaceae bacterium
GACGAGGGAACTCATTGAGGCCCGTGTTCCGCACTAGGCCGCTCGTCGTTCCTTTCTGGGTGACATGGTGAAAAGGATGATTGACAAGAAAATAGCCACAATGGCTATCTTTCTTTTTCAATTCAAATGAAAACTTATTACGTATATCTGTTATCCAGTAAAAATGGCCATGCCCTGTACACGGGAATCACGAATGATCTGCAACGGCGCATTGGCGAACATTACCTAGACTCAATTGGTGCGAAAAAAACATTTGCAGGGAAGTACAATTGTATTCACTTAGTTCATTACGAGGAATTCAATCTAGTTGACCGCGCAATTTCCAGAGAGAAGGAGATCAAAGCCTGGCGACGGGAAAAGAAAGAAGCGCTTATTGCGGAACACAATCCGGAAAGAAAATCTCTGAATGGAAAACTGGGCATCTTATTCCCAGAGCCGATCTGAACAACCGCCCTCAAGTTGTCCTCCCGAGTGAGGAACGACGAGGGAACTGAAACACTCCCATTTGAAGAAGCAACCCAGTTAGTTCCCTCCGTTGTCGGGATGACATGGTGGGATGGTGGTGAACAACACATGCGAAAGCGACAATACAATTCGAACGTTTTAAAACCCAAGTTGTCCTCCCGAGTGAGGAACGACGAGGGAACTAAAACACCTCATTCAAAGAGGCAAGCTAGCTAGTTCCCTCCCCTGTCGGGATGACATGGAGGGGTGGTGGCTGAATTGAAAATGCGAAATGATGTAAATGACCAAATCCAAGATCACTTCCCAGAGAGCTCCGAAAAGGGAGTTCATGTGATGAGGCAACGAAGATTTACTTAACGAACCAATCAGTTGGTGTGATCCTCACTACTAGTCCTATTGCTTGCATCAACCCCCACTGACTCGGCTTTTGTATCTTCCCGCCCCTAACGTAAGATCCAACATATCCAGGTGAATTGTATGAGAGTTTTATTGTATTTGTCATTCCTTGTTTTCACCACGTCCGTTCACGGCCAAGATGGTGATGTGATCATTAACCGTGTAGGCACGTAGGCACGAACCTCGGTAAGCGTTCTGAAGTGCTAAAAGGCTGTATTGAAGAAACACGGAGCGATCCAAAGGCTAAGATTTTAGCCCCGAAGGAAGCTTGTGAGTGCATGTTGGATTATTTGCTTGCTAGCGAACATGTTGCCACTACTAAGAATGAGGATGAATTGTACGACCTCGATTTTGATGAAATAGGAGAAGAGCAGCCTTTGCTAGCTGAACGGTTTGAGGAATGTATCCTAAGCACCATGGATCGGAACATGCCCTTAAACACGATGGGGGCAGATGTGAAAAAGGTCATGGTAACGGAGTGTGTTAATGGCGCTAAAGAAGATCCCGATATTAAAAAAGCAAAGATCAATCCGCACGCTTATTGTAAATGCGTGTTCGATGAGGTATGGGGCCGTGATCTCTCCATTACCGGATTGCAAGACCTACAAAATCCGAATTCCGTTGAATTCAATGAGATCGTACTACCGTGCATCAAAAACTCTGTTGGGGCCTCTACCATAGGTTCAACACGTAAAGGGAAAAAGAAACGTTCGGTACGGATGACAGAATCTGCAGACGTTAAGGGGCCCAGGTTGACCGAACGCGTGCCGATCATAGCAGTAGGAAAATTGCACAAGGTGAAGATGCAGATCGGCGGCGAAACGGATTACTATTTGATAGATAGCGGGGCAAGTGATTGTTTGATCTCTGCCGAATTTGCGGAAGAGCTTAAGAAGCTTGGAAAGCTACACCCGGAACAGTATTTAAGTGATTTGGAATACACACTGGCTGATGGCAGAACCGTGAAGTGCAAGCGT
The DNA here is from genome assembly GCA_964585605.1 of uncultured Weeksellaceae bacterium. Classification (GTDB taxonomy): domain Bacteria; phylum Bacteroidota; class Bacteroidia; order Flavobacteriales_F; family PHOS-HE28; genus CAZPEQ01. Next base: position 1,839 of record CAZPEQ010000015.1, read on the forward strand.
TTTGTAGCTGATTACATTGGGCTGGGTTCTTTTCGGATCAATGAAGTCACATTTGCAGTATTGGATGAGCTGGACGTAACATTCATTCTAGGAAAATCACTGCTTGACAAGTTCACGACTTGGACGATAGAGCATCAGGTTAGTCTACTCTACTTGAAGAAGTAATATCCGTAAAGCAGTTTAACGTTGGTTCGTCAAATCACCCAACCTTACAGTTTTTCTACTGGATTAATATGTACACGTGTTCGACATACTTTCACCCCAGCAGAAAATCTGCGTTGGCGGCGTTCCTACACATACCAACCAGATCTGGTTCTCCGTAGCGTATTATCTTGTTTGCCCGTGCCACCCTTGTTAGGGAATGAATAGGAAGACGAAGAATACCAGTTTCAAGAATACCGTACTTCTGTTCGGGATCCTACTAGCTATACTGATCGCTTTTTTGAAGTACATGGAGTATAGGATCTTCGTTCGGGAATTAGCGTTTGAAATCTACGTTGGTGTGGTGGCTGCAATTTGCATGGGACTTGGCGTTTGGGTAGGCCTGAAACTTTTGAATAAAAAGCCGATCAATGCAAGAGATTCAGAGGTTGGTCAGGATGCGATCAAAGCACTGAGTTTGACTGCTCGTGAACTGGAGGTTCTCGAATTGATATCACATGGCCACTCGAATCAAGAAATCGCTGATAGACTCTTTATCTCATTACCCACAGTAAAAACCCATTCCTCTAACCTCTTCTCCAAACTGGATGTTCGTCGACGTACTCAAGCGATACATCGGGCTAAGGAACTGAATATCATACAGTAATCGCAACTCATACTTTAGTAGGAATTCGGCCTGAACGCAACAACTCATTCCAAAGGATGACATCAACGAGACATATTCTCACTTTGTTTGCACCGCACAAACCGATCTAAGAATCATGAGAAAGATCATCTGGACATTAGGAATCATCGCTGGCATCATTTCCATCTCCATGCCGTTCTTTTTCTTTTATGGTGACGGTGTTGACATGGAGCATGGGGAGCTAGCTGGGTACGTGACAATGATCGTGGCACTCTCTGTTATTTTCGTCGGCATAAAGACCTATCGCGACAAACATTTAAGCGGTTTCATCTCCTTCGGTAAGGCGTTCAGAATTGGCCTTTACATTTCCTTGGTTGCATCCACTGTGTACGTGGCATCGTGGATGGTGATGTCACAGACGATAGCGAAGGACTTTATGAGCGAATACTTCGAACAGTCCGTATTGGAATTGCAGAAAAGTGGTAAGCCTCAAACACAGATCGATACGGAGATCAAGGATTTGGAAGAATTCCGCGAGCTGTATAAGAACCCGATAGTAAAAGCAGGAGTCACCTACATGGAGATCCTGCCAGTAGGACTTCTGATCAGCCTGATCGCAGCAGCGTTATTGAAACGACCTTCAACCAAGAACACGGAAATCAGCAAGGCTACGCTGTTACTAGTAGCCAGCCTAACCGTAGTTTCCTGCTCCACCGACAGATCTAACGAACAAACAAATCAACGAACAATGAGCGAACAAAAACCTAAGGTAACCGGGGTAGGCGGAATCTTCTTCCGCTGCGAAGACCCTGAAGCAATGAGGACCTGGTACGGAGAAAAATTGGGGCTCGCCGTGAGTCAGTATGGTTCCTCTTTTGAATTCAGAAACGCAAATAGGCCTGACGAGATCAACTACTTGCAGTGGAGCCCCTTCCCCGAAAAAACAGATTATTTCGCCCCTTCGGAAAAGCAGTTCATGGTTAACTACCGTGTACAGCATATCGAGAAATTGGTGGATGAACTGAAGGAGGCAGGCGTGACCGTTGTAGACGAAATCGAGGCGTTCGATTACGGTAAGTTCGTACACATCATGGATCCCGAGGGGAACAAGATCGAGCTGTGGGAACCTGTGGATAGTGTATTCACCGCGATGGGTGGCGAAACCACCAAATAACACGCCACGCGAAAAAGAGGCTGTCCAAAATCAGGAAGCCTCTTCCTGTTCCACAGGATCATCGTTTCCCTGCATAGTCTTTTCAATGTAAAATCTATTGAACCAATACATTATCATGAGCTTAAGGGAGTTTGAACTTCCCGAAGTTGACAGTTGATCGCAATGCCGGATCAACTCGAATAGTATATTCGTTCACCAGTAAGGTTGACCATGGCGGTTTTTCTGAATGCAAATTCGAATCAAATTGTGTCTAATTCTGCCGTGTTATACCTTACGCACACAATTAAACTAAAACCATGAAACCTCTTTATACTTTTCTAGCATGCTTAACAGCTACTTGTCTACTCGCGCAGATTCCGTCGATCTCTCCCGGATCACTTAACTGGTCTCCCGGAGAATCCTTTCCTTTACAACAGGATTTCTACTATCCTCCTGGTTCTTCTGGCGCAAATGTTACTTACGACTTCAGTACATTGGTCTCTGGGGGTACTATAGCTAACGACTACTTGGATCCAGCTACAACACCCTACGCAAGTAGTTTTCCAAATTCTACGGTTGCGGTAACAGATGGTCTGGGAAGTTATGGCTATTATACGGGTACGAATACGTCTTTAGGGTTGGACGGCTTCGGAAGCACAACTGCTAATTTCACTTGTGTTGACGATATACAGATCCTCATCTATCCGTTCACCTTCGGTGATTCGTTTAATGACCAACTGGACTGTTCTGGAACCAGTGGTGGAACCCCCTTCGCCCGATCGGGAACATCATATGGAAATGCTGATGGATATGGCACATTGATCATGCCATATGGTACGATAGATAATGTGCTTCGTGTTTGGATCCAACAGGATTATACCGACATCCTGTCAGGAACAACTATAGACTACGATCTTGACGGTTACCTATTCTATAAGCCAGGTGTTAAGTTCCCCATTCTGTCTTTATGGGAAATCGATACGGATTTCTCGTTCACCAGCTACTCTCAATTCCTGGATCAAACAGTTGTGAGTATCGAAGAGGCACTCAAGAATGAAATCGGCGTTGAGCTTTATCCCAATCCGGCGAGTGATGTCGTGGATGTTGTTTATTCTGGAACCGGTTCGGCAATGATGATCCAGTTATTCGATATGACAGGAAGGATCGTGACAACACAAGAATTAGGTTCTGGCGCTCCTGGCATTTTCCGCAAGAGCATCGATATCAGTGGCCTGAACAGCGGTGCTTATAATGTTCGCATTGTTGACGAGAACGGCGCATTCGGCACGAAGCGACTAGTTATTCAGTAATTGGTGTTAGTTCGTAGTCGTTGCTTGCCCAACCTGCAGGCACGATCCTGATATATGTGTTGTTAAGGATCACAGGCCCGTCTACCCTAATCTTTTAAAGAATGACTGCACCGATTTTTGTTTGCCGAATGTTGTCTCGCCTAGGCTTCCTCCTTTTCCTCTTGCTGAGTTCTACAGCAGTATCGAACGCGCAAGAAAGCGACCTTGATGTTCTTGTCAGTTTTATGCAAGGCTCTTTTTCAAGTGCCGAGCAGGCAGCGGCAGATACGAACTACTTCAACATCGAATTGGAGATGGTGCGTATTTGGCCCGAACGCAAAAATGGTGTTTGGCTCTACATTGAACAAGCTGTGGCTACCAACAAGACGAAGCCTTATCGCCAACGGATTTACCATGTCGAGGAACAGGTGCAAGACCAATTCACTTCTACCATGTACAAAGTGAACGGCGGCAAGCAATGGTTCGGCGCGTTCGCTCAACCGACGAGGTTTGATTCCTTACCCTTCGATTCGATCACACTGATACCTGGTTGTGCGATACATATGCAAAAGAATGGCGCCGTGTTCGAAGGAGGCACAAATGAACGTGACTGCGGGAATGCTTGGGGGAAAGCCAGCTATGCGACGAGTGAGGTGGTTGTGCATAAAGACAAATTGGTAAGCTGGGATCGAGGTTGGAATGATGCAGGCGAGCACGTTTGGGGTGCTGAACATGGTGGGTATGTTTTTAAAAAACGTAACCTGGACACATGGAGGAATCAAACAGGTGCGTTGATCGCAACGGGTAATTTCCCGAGGAAAGAAGATTTTAACGACACGTGCATTTATCTTGACGGTAAGCAACAGCAAGGAAGAGTTAGCCTCCTGATCGTTCGTGACAAGGAAGGAAAGATCCTCAAAGGGGTTTTCGACATGGAGTCCTCAAATACAATTAGTGCGTACCTGATCGATCTCGCGAAGAAAGAGTTGATGAAGTTAGAAGCACTACCCGTTGAAAAAAGGCGCGTTCTATTCTGCTTTGAACTGAAGTGATCACGGAGAAAGAGAACATCAAGTCTACTCCTTCGGCCAGCTTGCCGGCGCCAGGTCGGCTCTGTTCAGAGTGGCAATCGGTTAAGAAAATTACGCCATGAAATTGGTTAACCAGAAAGCGAATACAGATAGGACCAAGCCGAACATGAAGATGGTTAAGGAAACACGCAGGTTGCGGTATTTTTTGTTGAGCGTTTGACCTAAATGATAAATATCCTTGATCATACTGCTATACATATACTCCCGGTCATTCATCATTTGCAAAAAGCCCCATTCAAAATCACGCTCGTGCATGTTGTGAAAGTTGCCATAGAACAACAAATTACCTCCTTTATTCCGTACTTCTTCTTCTGTGAACGAACCGTGAGTCACGTCTGGTCTGATGGATAAGATGGCAAATACAACGGAGCTAACCGAAGTAAGTGTGAGCAGAACCACCGGCAACAATAAAATGTTGAACGTTGAAGAGGATACAGGGAATAACAACACGTTCATTTCCGCGGTATCATTTCCACTCACTACACCGCCAAGCACTAAAGACAAAATGATCGAATTAACGGTGATCATGATGTTCGCCTTTCGATCGATCATCGTGTTGAGCGTGTAATGATTCTTGGATGTTGTTCGGAACAAGGTTTGAATACCTCGATCATCACGCCCCTTGCTTTTCTCCAAGTCTTTCTTCAGGTCTTTAAGCTCCCGTTCACTCACATCCAGCTCTCGTTTCAGTACCAGGTCAGATCGTTTGTTCAACGCCTTCTTTTCCTTTAACAAACTCTTCAGCAGCTTTTCTTTTTGAGGCAACATCTTCTCCTCACAATACGGAAAGCTGAATGTAAAACTCTCTACAATACCTGCCACTGCATCAAACCACTTCACTTTGCTGATCGGTGCATCTTTCAGGATCATCTCTTGGTAGAGTTTCTTCGTATGCTTGTATCCATCTTCAATCAAGATCTCTGCTACCGCCGCATCAATCAACAAGCGGGCAATATCCGTTTGTGGTTCAGCTGGCAAGAACGACGTATCAAAAGCCGTCTCCAACTCCGCTAAATTCTCCGCCGGAAGTTCCACATGAGCAGCAAACTCAGTCAATTTTTTTCGTGATATTTCTTGCAAGTTGGATACCGGAAACGCAGTATCTCCCTTAGATAATTGTTCTTCACCATAAGACGCGCTGATCATCCAAGCTCCGATGGTGGCCAAGTCCACCACTTCTTGATCCAACTCCACATCCGTTCCAATGTTCACAACGAACTCCGCATAACGCTGCGCGAACTTGATGTCGTGGTAAACGATCTTGTCAGAAAAAGCAACGATCTGATCTTGCGCATAAGACTGCGCTTTTTTCACGTACGTAGTTAATCCACTCATTGCTCAGTCGGTTAAAACAAAAATCCTAATCTGAAGTTTACCTGCGTTCGTTCATCAGATACAGAGACATACGGGTGCAGTAAGATAGCTGATAACGCATTCATCCATATACCTGCTGTAACACTGGTATGAAAGCCTCCTTCAGATACACCATCGAGCCATACCCGGCCCACATCAACACCACCCACAAGTCCAATATCCATAGGTGCTATTCGGTTCTTCCATCTGCCCAACCGCAACCGAACATCGCCATTATAGTAAACAGCTCTATCTCCTCGGAATCGATCGTTCCGGAATCCCCTCAGGAAATTGTTATTGCCCAATGACGGTGTTTGGTAGAATTGAACATCGCCATCTGCCTTGTTCCAACCTGCCCGCACTGCCAATGTGGTGGCAAAGCGATTGCCAAAGGTTACATAGGCTTTCACTTCTGCACCATATAGCGTTACCGATTCACTCCTGCTTAGTTCTTGTAAATGTTGTGCGGTACCCTTCAGGGCAATTCCTTCTCTGGGAAAAAGTTCGCTATCGCTCAAGTTCAACAGAAAACCAGCGGAGCCACCAAGGTAATTCCGTCGCTCACGCTCTTCGTCCGTGAACCCGATCAACGAGTCTGAAGCAACATCTCCTGCATCATCAGAAACAGCCCAAGAGGACGCAGTGGGGCCAGCATACACCCTGATCTTCTGCTTTAGCCAAGTCTTTCCTAAGGTCGCTTTTGCTTGATATTGTTCAACACGCACCCAGTTGAACTCTAACCTGTCTTCCGTCTCAACGGTATTATTACCTAGTCCAAAAAAGTTAACGAATCCCGGGTTCTCCATCAAGCCTCCAAAGCCCAAGTCAATTTGCCGAAATACCCGCTTAGGTAAGTCCACATCGTAAGATGCGTTCAAGAAGAATCGGTTGGAAGGAGAGGTGCTGAATTTGTAATCGTGTTTGACCGCATATGGGCTATGCCTGAATCCATGACGCTTGTTGATTACATGCAAGCCGATCAACAATCGATCATCCTGCGAAAAGCCAAGAACAGGAGCAAAATTCGTTGTATTGTACAAGTGTCCTCGGCGGTCATAATCATTCTCTTCAAGTGCAGGACCGCTCAAATCCTTAGTCTCTCCCGAACCTTCGATTTTGATTCCATCACTCTCATCATACACGATCGTCCTTTTCCTTAATCCAGCAACGTGCGAGTCATCTTTGAGTTTGTCTTTACCAAATCCTCCAATAACGCGAATGGTAATGGAACGCTGCACTTTCCCTTTGAAGTCAAATTGATCTTTGCCATCCAAGCCATACAAGTGTATTTCTTTTGTTTCTCCTTTTTTGAAGGTGCGTTCAAATAGTTTTTCCTTCTTCTTCCCTTTTTTGGACAGGTCGAAGACTTGCACATTCACATCACCATTCTCTTGCCGATCCACCTCAAACAATTCAGCCTTATTGGATCCCGTTACGGAGACCACTTCTGCTAGGTACGTGTAGAGTTTTCTCCCGATCGTATGCAGTTCATCTCGCCGCGCACGCAGTTTGCTTTCCAGTTCTTCGTGCGAATCCGCATATACTTCAGCAGGTAGACCCTGTGCACCCTGTGCAATTATCTCGTCTGTCAATTCCTTTTGCAAGAAAGCAATCTCTTTTTCCCAATCTGCCCACTCCAAAGCATTCAAAAAGTACCGGTCGAAATAGCGCGCGTTAAAACTCTGCCATTTCACATCGATCAACTCATCTTTGAAATTCTTGAACTTTCGCACCCCAAAGGCACCGACTAACCAAGGAACAAAGCCATCGAATTTATAGAAAGCCTGATCGCGATCACGGGGAATAGGACGATAGACCTCCTTCCCATCCACCTCGAACTTCGCCCAACGCCATTGGTCATCATGTCGATCCCAATCATGGATCCATACATCAAACAGACGTGACCGCAAGGTCCAGGGTTGGTCGATCACAATGTGGTTGTCGTTGCGTTGACGTTCTAGCAGATCCAGGTAACTGATGATAGAAGTGGTATTACCGAAATGGTCAGACTCACTCCTGTTACCCGCTGGCCGATCTTCCAACAGGTATAACTCTTCATTGAACAGGTCGTTAAAATACCCCAGTTTCTGCTGCCGTTTCAAGTAGACGAGTTTCGGAATCGTGTAATAAATATTCGCCGCTTTACTCAATTTAGGAAGTACCAAAGCCCCATATGGATGACTGGCGGAATTGAGGTCCGAGATCAAATCGATTGCAGCAATATCTGCTAGTTCCGGGCCTACTAGTTTGCGGTAGTCTTTTACAATTGAACGCATTGCATATTGATACCCATTGGGCGCTTCTAAGCGCAAAGAATTAGACGCCAAGCCACCTCCTTTCTTGATCGGCGTTAAGCCTCCTAACTCTGTATCTAAATTCACAACAGGTGCCTTAACAGGCGTGATCCACATTTCCCGATACTGTTTACCCAGTATAGAGTTTTTCAAACCATGTGCTTCGAAGGCGGGGTTCGCTGCAAACAATTTCGTTGGCTCCAATTCACTTCCTTTGGGGTAGTTATTGGGAGTTGGAATCGTTCCCGGTCGCGGTCCCACAAGTCTTTTTCGGAACAACAACTCCCCATCTGGCGAGTCCCCATCCACTTTCACCAGATCCATCCATACCTCACCATCTCCATAAAAACGCAGTTTGCTATACCCAAGCGCAGAGCGAACTACACCCGCATCCCCCCCTTGTCGGGCGTAGGTCACTTTACTTCCTGATCCACTGACAATAAAGTGATTGCTCTTGTGTAAGAAGTACTGTAGGCTATGTTCATGCCCAGCCGCGAAGATCACGTTCTTGAATATCACATTGGAATTAGCAGAAAGGATATCTAAAATGCCATCCTTCAATTCTTGATACAAGGGGTGTGGAATATCCTGACGTTGCCCGCCTAAGCTGCGTTCAAGTGGCATCAGTGAACCCAATATGGGCAAGGGCACCCACAGGTTGTCATTCACGATGGTTAGCGGGAACAAATGGGGTTTCAACGCGTACTTCCCGCCGTGTTCGCCATTAGAGAACAGCGGATGATGCATGAACACTACCAACTGATCATTCTTGTGTTTCAAGAAAATCTCTTCAATAGCCTGCAACAGCTGTTGCCTTGATTTTACTTCGCAGCCCTTATTGATGTTCTTTGCTTTCTCCCAATCTTGAATCCACCACTGGCTATCAATAAACAGGTAGTACAGGTCCTTATTCACTTTCTTCACCACCGGATCACCACAACCATGGTTCGGGTAAAACTTAACCCGTTCATCTTCGTAGTGTTTTTGGATATAACGCTCTTGCCGTTGAGTGGCTTTCAAACCGCCACTTTTTCCTTTTTTCCAATCATGATTACCCGGAATGAAGTATCCACGACCCGCATGATCTTTCATTAGGTCCAATTGACCATCAAGCACGGCCTGCCCTTCTGCACGGTCATCTTTCTTACTGGTCTTCGGTAGACCTGCAGGGTAGAGGTTGTCGCCTAGAAATACAATCGAACTGTTCTTTCCGGCTTTGGCCAGTTCGCGCTGGATATGCTCAAATAATGGGTTTGATGGTTTCTCCAAGTTTTCCCGAGCACCAGCATCGCCTAACAGGTAAAGGGTTTCAACAGGATCAACAGTCGGAAGTTTTGCAACCGCAGGCTGTTGCTCATCCTGACTGACGTAGGTATGCTTATACGTGCTACACCCTGCCATGAGCAAGATGACACAGATTAAAATAGGGACATTTCTCATTAGATGAGCTAAAGCTACAGATTCATGATCTGATCCGACCACAACATTACTGGCTAGTTCTTCAATACAAACTGTGTGGTAAGTAGACACGAAAAGCGCCAACCGTAAATATGGTCAAAAATCAACTTCCTTTACCTGCTCGGCCTTAGTGCCTTGCATGCGTAAAGCGAGGGCATCTTTCACTACCTGGAATGCGGCTAGTTCATCCTGCGGAATTGGGTCAGCGCTCGGAAATTCTTCTTTGCGGTGATCCACTTGTGTGCCATTCTTCCAAAAGCGAAAGCAAACGTGCGGCCCGGTAGCCAGGCCTGTGCTGCCTACCAAGCCAATGGCCTCACCCTGAGAAACCCGTTGGCCTACTTTAACCAAGCGTTTGCTCATATGCAGGTACTGCGTGCTGTATGTACCATTATGACGCACCTTCACGTATTTGCCATTGCCTTTCGTATAACTTGATTTTTCCACGACACCTTCCCCAACAGACATAATAGGTGTACCCCGTGGTGCGGCATAGTCAGTACCCTTATGCGATTTCCACCGTTTCTGTACAGGGTGGAACCTGCGGTTCTTGTAACCGGAAGTAATTCTACTGAATTTCAGGGGTGCTTTTAGGAAGGCTTTTTTCAAACTGTTGCCTTCCGCATCAAACAATTGCTCTTCTCCCTCAATCGCGTAGCGATATCCTTCCAAGACTTTATCCCCACTTTGGTAATGGGCTGCCATGATTTTAGGCATGCCGTAATTCTGCCCCTCCACCAACTCCTGTTCGTACAACACTTTAAACCGATCCCCTTTCTGTATCCTATAAAAATCAACCGTCCATGCAAAGGCGTCAGCCAATGCCAGGGAAATCAACGGGTCAGCTCCCTGCTCTTGCAAGGCAACGTAAAGAGCCCCTTCCAATTCAACTTCTACGAAACGTTCTTCAATGCTTGTGGGCTTTTTCTTTTTGACGACGCTTACACTATCACTGAATGAGTAAATGACATGTTCCAACACGTCGATCTCGTACACGAAATGTTCCAGTGTTCCATCCGCACCTTGTATGATAGTGTATGGCCTTCCCGTCCTCATTTTGCGTGCGCTGAAGATGGTATCTGTAGAACGCACCAGGGAATCCAAGAGTACATAGTCTGCGCCATGTTCAACCAACAAGCCTGCCAAGGTTTGTCCACGCTTGACCTGGCCTTCGTTCAAGATCTTGCCTTCGAGGGGTATGCCGTATGCGTTCTCCACATCTAAAGACAGTTCCGTATCGGTAATGACTGCGGGTGTATTGACCTCCTTCTGCTCACGCGCAGTAAGCTCATCTGTGCGCAACTGCATCCAAGACGCAGCCGCTGCAGTGATCCCCGTTATTATAAGTATTGGCTTTAGGTATTTCTTGCCCGCTAACATATACACAAAGAGACGGATCCCTCAGGCACATAACGACATACTCAGCAGATCATTTTCAACGGCGAACCAAGGATATCCGCAATACCCATATCATCTGAAGCAAGGGGAATTGAATGTGATCACTTCACTAGGGCTACGGGATTCGCTAGGCCTTTGTAATCGGTGAGCTCCATTTTTATGGATCCTACGATGATCTTCGCTTTGAGCAAGACCGGCATGCGGTTAGCGTCATCAGTGATCCAAACCGTCATATCACCCTCATCCTTAAATATTCTACCAGATTGAAAGCGAGGTTCGAACTTCAAGCACTTGAATTTACCACTCTTGCTCTTCAAGTTTTCCCTACCCAAGAACTTCAACTGCAGTGGATAAAGCTCTGCATCAAAAAAGCAATTGATGGTGAAAACATCCCCTTTTTTTGCTTTGGAAAAATCCAAGGTACGTGCGTAGTAAAAGGCAGAAAACATGTCCTGTGTATGCGCAGGTACATCGAAGGACTCTTTGTCCTGCGTAATAACCTGCTTGGAATTCTGCTTAAAAATGTACTCGTGGTTGATCTTATAGCCGCCCTCATCAACCTTACGCTTGAAATAATACGGAAAAACGCCTTGTTTGTCCATATAACTCTCATAAAGGTCTTCGACTTTGTAAAATGCATTGAACGCCCCCAAGGTTCGGCCCGTGCCTACTGCATGGATCAATGGGCGTCCAGCAGCATCTTTATCTGTTCCCTTCAACTCCAAAACTGCTTCACCTGCGTTCAGAATACCGTAACGCACTACGTAGGTTAATTTCTCACCCTCTTTGAATGCAGCATTATCTAATGAACGCAGTGGCGTTGGAGTTGTTGTGCCACCACCGCCGTCTTGTGCGAAGCCGAACGTGAACACCGATAGGGCAGCGAGCATAATGCTGGTTTTACGTGACATGTCTTGGATATCCCAAGAAGTATGCCAGCTCTTTATATGTTTGATTATCAGCATTTTCGCATACCTAGAGTACATATTCCAAGCACCAAAACACAAATCCCAAAGGGGTATGGGTCGTCTAAGCTACAACGACAACAACTTGGTTTTCGTTTCCTGCAACTTGGTATTGATAAAGTCCAAATAACAAACTCCAAATGCCAAAAGGCATGCACGGAATCCGCCGGTGCTTGGAATTTGGGTTTTGGAATTTCGTCTAAACGACGATATTCACAATACGCTTCGGTACAACGATCACTTTCTTCGGGGCCTTCCCCTCTAAGCGTTCTTGCACTTCTTCGTGTGCCATAACGAGTTCTTCGATCGCGTCTTTGCTCAGGTCGGCCGCTATATCCAATTGCATGCGCACTTTGCCGTTGAAACTGATCGGATAGGTGAAACTATCCTCTACCAAATGCTTCTCATCAAAGACAGGCCACGGCGCATCGATCACGTCATCTGCGTGACCCAACTTCTGCCAAAGTTCGGCACACATGTAGGGTGCAAAAGGCGCCAAGGCAATAGTTAAGGGCTCGAGGATCGCCCGCTTATTACACTTGCTGCCATGTAACTCGTTCAGGGCGATCATGAATTGACTTACGCAGGTATTGAAAGACATCTGTTCGATGTCGTGATTCAATTTCTTAAGCGTTGCATGCAAGGTTTTTAATTCATCCTTGCTCGGTTCTTCTTCACTCACGTTCACGTCGTCGCCCTCAAAAAAGAGCCCCCAGAACTTGCGTAGGAAACGGAAGGTGCCTTCTATCCCCTGCGTATCCCAGGGCTTGCTTTGCTCGAGTGGCCCCAAGAACATTTCATAGAGGCGTAAGGTGTCCGCGCCGTACTTCTCAATGATGCCATCGGGGTTCACCACATTGAATTTGGACTTGGACATTTTCTCAACCGTGGGTTTCATTTCCACCGGTCCGTTCGCCAAATAGAAATCACGAAAAGTAGGCTCTTGTTCACGGGTTTGCGCCGCTCCGGTCTCATTCAACACATGCTTCCCATCTACGAATTCCACATGGTCGACCAGGTAGTTCCGATGGTTCGCTCCTTCCCGCGTTTCATCCAGCGCTAACATTTCATAACGCTCTTGCCCTTCACTTCGATCCACTATCACATTGGCGAACATGCTTATGCCTTGGATCATCCCTTGATTCACCAACTTCTTGGCCGGTTCATCAAAGTGGATCAAACCGAGATCGTATAAGAATTTCGTCCAGAAGCGCACATACAACAAGTGTCCGGTTCCGTGCTCTGCACCGCCTACATACAGATCTACTTGTCCCCAATGTTTGAGGGAGCTTTCGTCCACAAAGCCGTCTGCTTTGTTCGGGCTCATATAGCGCATGTAGTACCACGAACTGGCCGCCCAACCCGGCATCGTAGTAGTCTCCAACGAACCTCCTTTATACGTCCAATCTTTTGCGCGGGCTAGTGGTGGCTCCCCTTCAGCTGTTGGCAAGAATTCATCTACCTCGGGCAATACCAAGGGCAGATCGGCTTCGTCCATTGGATAAGGAATGTCATCCTTATAATAGATAGGTATGGGTTCGCCCCAATATCGCTGGCGGCCAAAAGCCGCATCGCGCAAACGGAAGTTCACAGTACCTTCTCCTGCACCTAATTCTTCTAAGCGTTCGATCGCCTTGCCGATTGCGTCGTTGACGGATAAGCCGTTCAAGAAATCGCTGTTGCACAGCACCGCATCTTTACGATCGTCTGCCTCCGTGGCAACATCCGCACCTTCGGTAACGGCAACAATAGGCAAGTCAAAATGCGTTGCGAATCGCCAATCGCGCTGGTCTCCGCCTGGCACAGCCATTACTGCTCCCGTGCCGTAACCACCTAGAACGTAATCGCCGACCCAGATCGGCACATCAGCGCCTGTGAATGGGTGTTTGCCATAGGCTCCGGTGAATACCCCTGAGACTTTCTCCACTTCCATTTGGCGTTCCCGTTCACTGCGGTTCTTTGCCTTTTCTACATAGGCTTGAACGGTTGCTTTTTGCGCATCCGTCGTCAACACATCCACCAAGACATGCTCAGGCGCTAGTGTTAAGAAGGTAACACCGAATAAGGTATCCGGCCGGGTCGTGAATACTTCGATATGATCATTGCCTACTGCGAACTTGACAGAAGCTCCTTTGCTCTTGCCGATCCAATTCCGCTGGGTTTCTTTCATCGCATCGGACCAAGCCAAGCCATCAAGCCCGGTCAGTAAACGATCAGCGTAGGCCGTAATGCGCAGGCTCCACTGCGGCATGTGCTTGCGTTCTACCGGATGTCCGCCACGCTCGCTCACCCCATCTTTGATCTCGTCATTGGCTAATACCGTACCTAACGCCGGGCACCAGTTCACCCAAGCATCACTCAAATAGGCCAAGCGGAAATGCTGCAAGACCAACTGCTGGGTGCGCTCATCAAACTCGTTCCATTCTTGGGGCGTGAACGCACCAACAGGAGCCTCCATATCGCCCGTTAAGACTGTTGCGTCTTGTCCTTGGCAACCCTCCGTTTCAAAACGCTTGATTAATGCTTCAATCGGGCGCGCCTTGTCTTCTCGGGTGCAGTAGTACGAATCGAATAGTTGCAAGAAAATCCACTGGGTCCACTTGTAATAATCCGGATCACAGGTACGCACCTCGCGGCTCCAATCAAAACTGAAGCCCATGCGATCCAATTGTTCACGGTAACGTG
>CAZPEQ010000016.1:0-15416 GCA_964585605.1 uncultured Weeksellaceae bacterium
AAAAAAACGCCCCGCCATTGGCGGGTCTTTTTATTAAATCTGCTTGTTAGGCTAGGGGTCAGCTTCCGATCTGGATCTGCGCTGGCTCTCCTGTTGCAGGAGCAGCAGCTCCTGGAATCTCCTCAACATTCGCCTTAATACGAAGAATGGTTTGCTTAGGCTCTGTATTCGCAACGATGGTTACATTCTTGTTCTGTAAGGCCTTTTGCTTGCCTGGGCTATAAACCACCTCAATTTCACCTTGCTCACCCGGCGCGATCGGATTTTTAGGATACTGCGGAACCGTACAACCACAAGAACCTTTTGCACTTTCAATGATCAAAGGCTCGGTACCCGTGTTCGTGAACTTGAACGTCTTGGCATTCTTCGTGTCCTGCTTGATATCACCAAAGTCGTGATCGTAAGTATCGAACTTCAGTGTAGTTAGTGGGCCAGTTGGAATGGCTTCAGCTGCAGCATTATCTGTTTGACTGCTAAGTGGGTCAAAGGCTGCATTGGGGTCAGCGGCTGTTGCAGATGCAGTTGTTGTCGAGGTATTGGCAGTACTGTCATCTGAACCTTTGCTGAACTGCTGCCAGGCTATTGCTACGAGGGCCACGGCAATTACCGCCATCAAGCCCATTTTAAATTGCTCTTTCATGTTCTTCTAGTGATCTGGGTAGTCGTGGTTTATTGACTTACGAGTGCACAAAAGTACAGTGTTCGTTTTGGCTGAACTAACGATCAACAGATCATTAACATGATTTGATGGGCTTAGTAGTCGCCGGGAGAAAGCCACAAGCTGGTATCCTCCTGTAAAGCACGAACAGCTTCCTGGAAGCTTCGGTCCAGCGGATTGTCCGGGTTTATGACTTGATAGTAAGCACTTGTGTTCCACAAGTCTCTGGCTATAAGTGCTTTGAGCCTTAAGTGCATGAGTGCTTTTGCCTTCTCATAGCCTTCATCGTCCCGTATAACTCCTTCACGTTCGCCTGCTTGCTTAAACAGTTCCTCGATTTCCTCATCAATGGTGAAATGTTCACTGAACTCAGCTACAGTTGGGTGATCTTGCAACAATTCCTTACGGTGCCCATCTACATAAGAGAGTGCAAATATGTTCATGACCCCTCTTCGCACCATATGCCCGTAATGGGTTGATGTGACACTGGTGTCAAGCGGAACGAAAATGTCAGGCATAATACCGCCACCTCCATATACCGTGCGTTTGTTACGCATGGTGTAGAATTTTTCAGAAGAACCAGCAGCAACACTATCGGCGGTAGTTAGCTCGCCGCGCTGCAAGCGTTCGTATTTCTCCTTCACATAGGCCTTACGACCTTCTTCATACGGCTTCTGGATACACCTGCCTGCAGGAGTGAAGTACCTAGAAACGGTTAACCTGATCGCAGAACCATCGGGCAGCATGACAGGCCGTTGCACTAACCCTTTCCCAAAAGAACGACGACCAACGATAATGCCTCTGTCCCAGTCCTGCACTGCACCGGAGACGATCTCACTGGCCGAAGCGGAGCTTTGGTCGATCAAAACCGCCAATTTGCCTTTTTCAAAAGAACCTAGCGCTGTAGCGTAAGTATCATCTCGTGGAGTGGATTTGCCTTCTTGGTAAACGATTAGTTGGTCTTTTTCCAAGAACTCGTCCGCCATATTGATCGCTGTGCGCAAATACCCGCCACCATTACCTTGTAAATCAAGGATCATATGCTTCATTCCTTTTTCTTTCAGAATGGCCATTTCTAAGCGCATATCCTTCATGGTTGTGGAAGAAAAGCGACTTACTTTAATATAGCCGATATCTGGTGTGGCCATGTAGGCAGCCTCTACACTTCGGATCGGGATCTTATCTCGTGTAATGGTGAAATCCAACAACTCGGCGTATGGGGCCCGTGCAATGGTAACGTCTACGCGAGAACCCTTTGGGCCCCGTAAGCGATCCATTACACCCTTATTACGTATTCCAATTCCAGCCACGTTTTCTTCATCGATCCTCACAATCCGGTCACCAGCTCGTATGCCCAATTTTTCACTAGGCCCTCCGGGAATCGCGAATACGACGAAAATGCTATCTCTTAGTATGTTGAACTGAACCCCTATCCCGTCAAAATTTCCTTTCAAGGGTTCATTCACTTCCCGTAACTCATCTTTGGGAATGTATATGGAATGCGGATCAAGTTCCTCCAACATGCTTCTGATCGCTTTCTCCACGAGTGCGTCTTCTCCCAACGAGTCCACATACATACGGTCAATATGGTATAGCACAGCTTCAAGCTTTTCGGCACCCGTTGCAGTCTGCGCATGCGATACTATACACGAATTACCCAAGGTCAGCAGGAGAAGGAAGAAGGAAGCTCTATTCATGGAGATACCAAGCCTAACAGGAACATCAGGACCTTTAATTTTAGGTGAAAGTAATCTGTTAACTCTTGTTTAACGATTTTTTAATTGAAACGTTCCACCTGTTCGCAAAGAACCTTTGCGGTACTTCTCGATTTTTGTCAAAACGCCTTGCTCGTAATATTTCCACTTGCCGTTTTTCTGACCCTTTTTATACTTCCCTCTAATACCTTCTTTTTTGAATATCCATGGGCCGTCTCTTAGCCCATCCCGGAATTGACCTTTCACCTGAATGGCGCCAAGCTCATCGTATTCTGTCCAGTCGCCATGCAGCCCGCCCCAACCATAGACTGCAAAGATCATCAAACGGCCATTCGGGTAGAACGCCCTGTACACGCCGCTTTCTTTACCCCGCTTGAAAGGAATGGTAACCGCCACCGGAGAGTTCTCTAAAGCGTAGGTACCTGTCCAGGTGAAATAGACAGAATCAGGTTTCGGGGGGTAATTGATCTCTTCGCTCCACGCTTTGCCTTGAAAATAAAAGAACAAGCTGTCTGTTTGTGCAATGGTTGTCGTGGGTAACACCATGATAAACAGCGCGTTGAACAAAATTTTACATAGGTTATTCATCAGTGGTAAAAAGAAAGGCTAAAGTACATGATTTCAACAAGGCAACTTTTGCACCAAAACAGCCGTCAGGTCTATGTTAACCGCTTCGTAGACATGCTAGGTTTGTTTCATTCTTGCTGGTCAATGCATAATCTCTTGACGGCGGTGTGGTGTAATACCCCTAAATAAAACTTAACTTCGAGCGTCGTTAAAAAGAACCTTAGACCCAATGCGAAAACTCTTCAAACTACTAGTACTGTTTTTCCTTTCATCTTCCGCGATGGCCTCGCACATATCCGGAGGGGAGATTGTTTGGGATTGCCTTGGAAGTAACGACTATGAATTCACCTTGATCCTGTATCGAGATTGTGATGGTATCACACTTACGGGCCCGCAGACCATCGATTTTACGAGTACTTGTGGTGCGGCTAGTTTGGTACTTCCTTTGCAGAATCCGGGGGGAACAGAGGTTTCGCAATTGTGTCCTTCGCAAATCGTGAACAGTACATGCAGTGGAGGACTGTTACCGGGTGTGCAGGCCTATTTTTATACGGATACGATTAATTTAGGAGCCTGTGCTGACTGGGTAGTAAGTTGGGATGTTTGTTGTAGGAATGCGGCGATCTTGAATATTACCAACCCCGGTGGTCAAAGCTCCTATATAGAGGCTACTTTCAATAACTTGGATTACCCGTGCGATAACAGTGCACGTTTCACTGCCCAACCGATTCCATACGTATGCCAGAACCAAGTGATCAACTACAGTTTTGGGGCATTTGACCCGGATGGAGATTCTCTGGTGTACAGTCTGATCGGTGCAAGAGAGGCTGGGCCTGCCCCACTTATGTATAATGGAGGGTTTACTCCACTTGAGCCTATTCCGGGTTCTACTATCAACTCGTCTACTGGATTGTTGAATTTCACACCTACTGTTCTGGGGAACTTCGTGTTCGTTGTGTTGGTGGAGCAATTTGACAATCAAGGGAATGTAATCGGCACGATATTACGTGATATCCAATTCATTGTAATTCCTTGTACTAACGTACAACCCTCGGTAACTGATGGAGACATTTCGAATTTTACCGGTAGTGCCGTGCAAACAGGCCCTACGAGCATACAAGGGTGTCCTACGGACAATTTCTGCTTCGACTTTAGTATCTCGGATCCTGACCTTATTGATTCGATTTCGCTCGTCTCGAATGTACAGCAGGTACTTCCTGGTGCGACATTTACATTCTCTGGATCCAATCCTGTGGTTGGACAAATCTGCTGGACTATTGTCGCCGGATTTGAGGGTCTTAATAGTATAGTGATATCGGCAGATGATAACTCTTGTCCCATCTCTGGCTTTCAAACCTATGTTTACGATGTTCTGGTGCTATCGAGAACAACGACAGGAGGAGATCAGATTATTTGTGGAGGTCAAGGCGCCCAACTAAGTGCATTTGGAGGGTCTACTTTCACGTGGTCTGTGCTTAGTGGTGATCCGATCACGGTAGGGCAGAACTTCACATGTAATCCCTGTGATGATCCGATAGCTATGCCCTCTGTTGCGACGACTTACGTTGTAACCAGTGATCTAGGGGGAGCTTGCATCAATGCGGATACGGTTACAATTAGTGTTGTTCCTGGCTTTTCTTTTACGAGCACGCAATCCGATGTAGTAGTGTGTTTAGATCAAGCGGTTCAATTCAATATAACTACTACTCCTCCTAACATGGGTGGTTTTACCTTTAACTGGGTGCCGGCTATCGGTTTATCCGATCCAGCTATCGCCAACCCTATTGGAATATGGGACGTTCCTGGGCTGTTCGAGTATACAGTAGGAATAACCAGTGCAGATGGCTGTACCCAACAGGATACTACACTCACGGTTGAGGTTGTCCCGTCATTCTTGCCAGAATTTGATGTGGTTTTCGCTGATTCGATCTGTGAGGGAGGCTCTTCTTTTGCAGAAGTGGTATTGGATAATGGAGTGTCAGGTGTTTGTGGACTCAACTTTCAAGGCTGTTCTCCTGATCGTACCTTAGAAACTATCGATGTAGGGTCGAGTTTATCGTCTAACACAGCAACTGCATACCCTGCGCCTTATGGTAATTTTGATGATGGTGCTAGGCACCAGATGTTGTTCCGAGCTAGTGAGTTGATGGCTTTGGGATTTGTAGGAGGCACCATTACGGAGCTGGGGTGGAATATCGATCAGATAAATGGCACTTCGACCTATCAGAATTTCGAGATTAGAATAGGTTGTACCACGCAAGATGTAATGACCCAATGGATAACTGGGGCAGAAGTCGTTTTCCCGGCTCAGAACGTGGATATTGTTCCTGGTTGGAATGTTCATGAGTTCTTGTTCGGTTACGATTGGGATGGAGTTTCGAATTTGTTCGTCGAAGTGTGTTTTGATATGGATGGTCTAACGACGCAAACGCAGAACTCATCAACCTTTTTCTCTACGACGCCCTTCAATTCTACGTTGTTCTTCCGCAGTGACTTTGGAGGGGTGTGTTATGATGATAGCGCACCACCTACACAGAGCACCAATCGACCGAATACTAGGTTTACATTCTGTGATGGTATTAGCGTTGCCGAACTGCAGTATGATTGGTCTCCTGCTGCAACTGCTAATCCTTCGGATGGTATCAGTACAACCTTAACACCTTCAATGTCTCCGCAAACCTATACGCTAACGGTAGGAGATGGCACTGGGTGTGATGCGACTACTGATGTGACGGTTAATTGGTTCCCGCCAACACCGATTAGTTTTACACCAAGCCCAGGCCAAGGTGTGGCACCGCTGAATGTGCAATTCATCAATACTTCTGGAAGCCTTGCAACGGGTTTTGACTGGACCTTTGGCGATATAAACGGTTCTCAAAGCAGTTTGCCGGATCCTAGCTTTATTTACGATATTCCCGGCCTATATTTTGTGACACTAACGGGAACGGACGTGAACGGATGTATCGGAACTGCAATTGACAGTATTGAGGTGTTATTTGAGCCGGTGGTTTTGATTCCTAATGTATTTTCCCCTAACGGAGATGGAGAGAATGATCACTTTGAATTTTTGCAGATTGATGGGTTCCGATCGTTCGAAATGAAGATTTTCAACCGTTGGGGTAACGTGGTTAGAGAAGTGACAAGAGTTGGCGCTAATAACCGTATCTGGAGTCCTGGTACATCACATAGCGAAGGAACTTATTTCTATACCTTCTTTGGAGAAGGGGTCAATGGTGATGTGGTGGAAAGAACAGGACATATTACCTTGGTGAGGCTAGATCAAGAATAACCGATAAACGTTTTTGTTTGGAAAAGGCCGCAGTTATGCGGCCTTTTCTTATTGTGCCCTATTGTCTCTTCATAGGCGATTTGAATAGCAGCTATTGAGCGCCCAGCGTGGCCTCTAAATAATCATATGAGGCATGACCTCAGATAAGCGGATGTTGTAACATCCTATGCAGGACTCTCGTAAGAAAGAATTGAATTTGCAAAACCGGCAATTGAATGAAACTTTCTAAACTCGCGCTGATCCCACTTACTTTTTTGGCTGTTACCCCAATTTTCAGTCAAACTGCAGTATCCGTTTCTGGCGGAGATGCGAAGACATCGTCAACTTGGGATTGCGGTTGTGTGCCTGATGCTACCTATGACCTGATCATAGATCATGCGATCGCGATTTCCGTTGGAGCAACGTACAAGTCGATGCATATACGTAATGGCGGTTCTTTTGAAACGGCTGTTTCCGGCACAGTAGGCGTCCTTAACGACCTTGTTGTAGATGCAGGGGGCGTATTGATAACTAACCGTTTTGCTTTTGTTATGGGCGATTTCGTTCTTAATGGAACTTGGGGAGGCTCAAATTCGCTCGACCTACGTGGTTCGGGAACGAACGTATCAGGAACAGGAACTATTACTAATCCGGCAACATTGTATTTTCGAGGTGGGGATAAGACGATTTTACCTGGTACCGTGCTGAACAAAGCTGCAGGTATTATTAACGTTAACAACGTTCGTGTATTCAACGATGGATCCGTTAGAGTGAGTGTGCTAAGCTCATCAGGAGCTGCGCGTTGGATCAATAGGGCGAATTCGCGCGTAGAGTTCGTGAGTGTCATTTCTGGATCGATTCGTTTGATCGCTTTGGCGCCGGGGAATACTGTTGCTTTTACCCGAGATGCCACGAATCAAGATATCCGAGCTTCTCATTTGAATACTTTCCACCATCTCGAGCTATCCTCTAATGGAGCTTGGAGAAAGACCATGCAGAACGACTTGATCATTAAGGGCGATCTGACTATGAATGAATGCCTCCTTGAAACCAGAAAATCAGGGTCGGACAAGGATATTACCATTACTGGTAATTGGACTGCAAGTAAGGCGAACATGATTCCACGCACAGGAACTGTGAATTTTGATCATGTAACTGACATTAGTATTACAACTGACACCGAGGAATTTTTTAACGTTTTGAATCTGAATGGCACGGGCACGGTTACCCAAGTTGGGGATGTGACAGTAGTTGGAACTCTAACCAGTGAAGTTGATCTGATCATGGACGACGATGCACCGCGTACCTTATCCGTTGGAGGGGATTTTCTTAATCTGGGTAGTTTTACCCACAATGGAGGTAAAGTTGTGATGAACGGATCAGGTTCTCAGCTGCTAGAAGGGGAATTTGTATACCAAGATCTAACGATTGATAATAGTGGTGGTGATGTTAGCATGACAAATGGTGATCATGCTATCCATGGAACTCTTGATATAATGAATGGTCAGCTAGCAACTAATGATCGACTTACCATGATTAGCGACGCCAATGGAGATTCGCGCATTGCGGCGATCAATAACGGCTCGGTAGTAGGGGAAGTAGTTGCAGAGCGGTACATAGATGCAGGTGCAACGAATTGGAGGTTTCTTACTTCTCCAACGCAAGGAAATACGGTAGGGGACTGGACCGATGACTTCAGTACGAGCGGATTCGTTGGGTCAACCTATCCGACATTCTCTTTTACGAGCGTATACTTTCATGACGAAAGCGCTCCAGGAACCTTAGACGATGGTTTTGTGGCTGCAACAAACGTTACGAACCCGATTGACCCGGGTGCTGGTATTTGGGTTTGGAGTGGAGATAACCTAAATGGAACTTCTGACTTTACCATTGACGTGGAGGGCGAAATTTACCAAGGCGATGTGAGCTTACCGGTCACGTATACCTCTTATGGCGATGCCCCCAATGATGGATGGAATATGGTTGCGAACCCCTATATCTCAGCAATCGATTGGGATTCACCAGAATGGAATAAAGTAGGTATCAATGATGCCATTTATATCTGGGTGCCTGAACTGGAGCAGTTCGCTAGTTATGTTGGAGGAGTTTCGGTGAATGGAGGTTCTCGCTATATCGCCTCATCTCAAGCATTCTGGGTTCAAACAAATTCGCCAGGCGCGCAGTTAGTAGCCAGAGAAGGAATCAAAAGTGATCAAGCCATTGGATTCAGAGGCCCAGCACAAACCCTTCCTCCTGATATCTTACGTATTGCATTGAGTAAGAATGGTTTAAGAGATGAATTGTTGCTCCGCTACGAAGGGGCTGCATCGGCTGATTTTGACGTGCAATTTGATGCAGTTGAGCGCATGTCTGCAAACGATGATTCTCCCAACTTCCATAGTGTGTCAGCAGATGGGCAAAAGTTGATGATTAATTCATTTGCACGGGCGAATGCTGATACTACCATACAATTGGCGTTCGAGGTGAACCAGCCAGGGACTTACACGATTGATTTCTCAGAGATTACCGGAAGTTTCAGCAATTCGTGCATCATCTTGGAAGACCAAGTTACAGGAGAGCAAACGGCTGTAAGCGCTGGTACGAGTATCGCGATTTCGCTCACTCCTGGTCAGAATGAGGATCGCTTCCTGTTAAGGATAGCAGGAGGAATTGAATATTTTGAGATTGCCACATCCTGTCCAGGAGAGTCTGATGGCATGGTCGTGGCTCAAGCTACGGGCGCAGGCCCACACGACTACACCTGGTACGACGATGCTAGTACAGTTATTCGCACAGCTACTGGTGTTATTGGGCCAGATACCTTAACGGATGTCCCAATGGGCGCTTACTCGGTATCTGTTGAACTAGCAAGCCCCTGTGGTGTGGTAAGTGTTAGCACATTCGTGGCTGATCCAGCAGTAATTACGACCAATGAGGTGATTACAGCGAGTGCATGTTCAGGCATTAACGATGGAGCAGTGGATCTCAATATCAGTGGCGGTGCAGCACCTTACGCGGTTCAATGGGCCCATGGGCCAACGACCTCGTCCATTGGTCAACTTGCTGCAGGTACTTATGATGTAACGATCACCGATGGAAATGGATGCAGTGCGTCGCATTCGCTTGTCGTTTCTGAAGACTTTGCAGTTGTTGCAGCTATTTCTGCACCCGTTGTGGCTAATGAGGATCAGCCTGTGATTTTCCAATCTAACTCGGTTGGCGCGGTATCTATGGACTGGGATATGGGTGATGGAACGTTGTTCCAGTCAGTCTCTGCGCCAGTGCACGTTTATGAGAATGCTGGATCATATACAGTGACCCTAACGGTTCAAAACAACAACTGTGTTGACGTAACGAGTCACGAGATTGATGTACGGAGTGTTGCGAGTACTGTACATGATGTTTTAACACCTATCGCTGCAGGGGTTCGCTTTGTTCAACAAGGAGGTCAGTTATTCGTCTTTGTCGAAGGAACTGAGTCAAGAGACCTTCAGGTCATCGTATCTAATCTAGTGGGGCAACAGGTCATTACACCAATAACGGGTGCATTTGCACCTGGCAAAACGGCTATAGACCTAGGAGGTAATCGAAATCACATTGTGGTTGCAGTAGCAATCGACGTAACTACTGGCGAACGTTGGGGAAGTCGAATTGCATTCTAATAGGATGAAAAGAGAATTGTAAGAAAGGCCGAAGCGAAAGCTTCGGCCTTTCTTGTATGCCGCTGGATGTCCTTATTGCTTGAGCAAATTGTCGGCTTCTTCTCCAGTGATCAATGTGCCGTTGAAATCACCTATAACGAAAGCTTCCGGCAAGCCCAATGATCGAACCTTAAGCAATTGAGCATCTGCTTCTTCACGCGTAGTGAACTTGCCGTGCAAGTACTTTACGCTATTCTTACCACGCACCGCTTTTACTTCACCAAGATCAATATATAGTTCCATGATGTCAGCAGGTACTTCATCTTCGAACAAACCAACTTGTATGCGGTACGAGATGCGCGATTTGTCTATCAATGTGGGTTCAGAGGAATTCTCTAAAGATTCCTCGGTCATCAACACCGCACCTACATCTGATAGAGAAACGCGTTTCCCTTCTTTGAACGCGACTAAGAAGGCACCTTCAAAGCCTTCAAGCAATTTCTTGACTTTGAAATCCGCTGCATCTTTTAGTTCTAGAAAATTACCACTGTAGTACCGCGTGAGGCCGTCTTCCCCTGTCAGAACAACCAGGTCTTTCACGTCTTCAAAGATGTCTTTTGACAAGGGGTACCTGAAAGCTCCAAGCTGCACACGTATAATATGCATCGAGTTATCTGTTCTTGGGCCTGCATCTAACGGAAGTAAAGCTTGAATTTCGCGGTCAACGTTGACCAAGCCAGTACCGGTCTCTTCTTTCACCTGGCTGGTAATACCTTGCTCTTCCAGTTCCATTTGGCGCCTTATGGCATCCGGTAAGTCATTGAAACCGCCTACAACGAGATACGTGGTATCACCGATCTCTACACTGCGTACGTCAGGTAATCCCAGAATCCGGTCAACCATACCTGGAGCAATACCTTCAAATTCGGATCCTACTTGAACCACAAATTTCCGTTGATTCTTTCTCTCTCCAGGAGTAGCAGTTCCGGACGAAATGGCGAATGAATGAGCCTTCGAAGCAAACTGCCCAGTGGAGTCTACAAAAATTTGATATGCCAGTAAGTGGTCTTCATCTGTCATACCAATTCCCGTAGGATGCACAGAAGTGGCGGAGTCGGTATCTAACTGCTGATCCACGTAGTCGAAAACAAAATCGCCGTCACCGTCCAGAGGTACACCTCGTTCATCAACCGCAACACCTTCAGGTGTGAATGGTGAATCATCGATCACATCCGCCACACCGTCGCCGTCTTCATCCTCCGACTGTGCCAGCAGTGCGAGCATATCAGGATTCCAGAAGTCTTCAACACCGCTGCGTTTTCTGCCAGAGGTGTTGATTTCGTAGCCGATGGTGAATGAAGTGAAGATCAAGAAATCATTTTTCGAATCTCCGGTGCGGCCTTCTACACTCTGGTCAGAAACACCATCTATTAGATCCGAGAACGCGTAGTGAACGGAAGCTCCAAAGCGCAGATCGAACCCACCTTCGAAATTGGTTTGAATTCCAGCGCCGATCGGTATGGCGAAAGTTCGTTCGGAGTAACTCCCAAAGCCATCAAGATCGAGTTCCCTTATATCACTTTCATACACATAATCTCGCTCGATCGTAGCAGCGGCGAATGCGTTAGGGGCATTTTCGTCGATATTCCGAATTGTGCCATCTGACCAATAGAAATACCGGTTGCCATTGGCGTCAAACAAGTCGGTTTTAGAAAGGAACTCCATGGACTCGATCCCAATAGTTACGTAGGGTTCGATTTCCCTATCACGCTTAAGGAAATGGTCAAAATTGTATTTCAGCTGAATCCCACCGGTGCTGATCTTAGATTCGAAATTCAAGTTCCGGGTGGAGCTCCTTTCATTCGCTCCTACTTTTCCTTGTATCACGTAAAACCCCGCTTCCAAGTAGTTGTTTATTGGAGAAGATGCTCGTAGTTCGTAGGCAACCCGGGATAGGAGGGGGTTGAAGTCACTATGTTGATCTCCAATATCGCCTGAGAAACCAAGCACACCAACCCCAAGCCCGATCGTTGGTTTGATTTGAAATCCACTTGCCTCTTCTTCTTCCTCCTGAGCTACTAGGCAAGTAGCACACAACGCAATAGTCAATGAAATCACTGCGCGTCTTAGACAAAGAAAAGAGGAGGACATCTTAATTGGATTTAAGCTGCCCGAATATACTCACCGATCGAGTTTATTGGACCCACTTCTGATTGCTGATCATCAAGGCCTCTTGAACGGTAATGCGTTCGCCATCGTTGTAAGCTGTTACGAAAGGCCCTGGAAATTTGTGCCCTGCCGAGACCAACGCGTTACGGCGAGACTTGGCATCCGTGTACGCACCGTACTTTCCAGTTAGGTACTTGATCCATCCCTGATGCCGCTCTATTCCAAAATCGCCATGGTATTTGTGGCGACTTATGAAGTATTCCCGACCTACGTCTTTGTGTGACGCGGTGATCTGGACTTTATAAGTTACGCCTGTTTCGGCATCTGGAATATTGGAAACGGTTTCTGCGGCAGGTGTTGGCTCATTTACTGGGGTAACTGGGGCCTCTTGCTTCATGGTCTCCTTTATTTCAGACTCCGCTTGTACTTCCTGCTGTTTTACCACTTCCGCCACCTGCGCTACAGGCTCGTTTGCTTCGGTTTCGATAACTTCTGCAACGCTAGGAGGGCTTGTTACTTCTGGTTCTACTTCAGTAGTTACGGGTTCGGTTGACCCGGGCATTTCACTCACCAATACATCTGATCCAACTCGGAACGGAGTGCTCGCCAGCGTGGCCTTTTGAGTTTCATCATTCAACAAGTACCCAAATTGACCATCAATTTTATACTCATTCTCAACAGCACTGCTACCACGTATTTGATACGAGATATTCAGCATTTCCTGTGGGGGAAGGTTCAGCCAAACGAATTTTACGATCTCGCCTTGTGTGGTGAATATTGCGTCGTTACTTTCTTTTTCAGTGGCGGTGAAACCTGCCGGAATCGTTTCCTGCAGTTTGCCAAAACCTCTAACGTTTTTCTTGTTTAGCGCCACTTCGACTAGGTACTCAAAGTCACTTATTTTGGTGATCGTTCGTTCCCCTTCAATTCCTCCGGGCCCCTGAATGGCCGGTTCGAGTGGAATAGAGAACCCTGCGGCTGCTCCTATTGCATCCTCTCCATTTAATGAAGGTAGTTGAGGTTCGTTCATGAGGATTTTTTCGGACTCTGATGCCGTAAGCCCACCTTCTCCTACCTCCACGCTATAAAGGGGGAGGTCATACGTTTTGCGCTCATTATCTTCTATATAACTGAACTTACCTGTAATATCCTTGGTGCCAATTGCTATTGGCGACAATGCGAGGTTGTAGGTGATCGAGAACTTCTCTGATGGAGGCAACGCCATCCATATGAATTTCACTTTTTGATCCGCGAACGTGAAGGAAGCTCCCTGAGTCTCTACAGCCGTAACGGTCATGCCTGTTGGTATCTCCAACTGCAGTTTTGCAAAACCTTTCAGCTCCCCTTTGTCCACTTCTACGGTTACAAGTATTTCTTGACCTGGATTCAATGTGCCGGGAATATCTTGTTCGATCTTGAGGTCTCCTCCTACAAAGAGGTTCATTAAAAAAAGACCTATAAAGTTCAGAAGGATGATTCCTTGATTGATCATGGTGTTCGCCGCTTTTGTTGAGAGGTATGGGTCTACTCAAACAAAACTATCCGGTACACCAGCCGAGTTGGGGCAGGGAATTAAGCTTTACCAACAGAATCTTGTTGACTGTGCTAAGAATTCAGAAGAATTAGAAATTCGGCTTTAGAATGTACTTGGAATAGAAATTTTCGATTTCGTCAGCAACTTCTTGAGCGGTATCCACAAGCTTGATCAGTTCTAGATCTTTTTCACTAATGTTCTTGGCTTTCTTTAGTAACGTCTCTTGTATCCAGTCCATTAAGCCACTCCAGAACACGGTTCCAACAAGTATGATAGGGAAGCGTCCGATTTTTTGCGTTTGAATCAGGGTGATGGCTTCGAACAGTTCATCTAAGGTTCCAAACCCGCCAGGCAACACGACAAATCCCTGGCTGTATTTGACGAACATGACTTTGCGAATGAAGAAGAAGTCAAAATCAATGTTCTTATCTGGATCGATATAGGGATTGGAGTGTTGTTCAAAAGGGAGATCAATATTCAACCCAACAGATGGCCCTTCGCCTCGAGCAGCACCTTTGTTGCCTGCCTCCATAATACCCGGGCCTCCTCCGGTGATAACTCCATAGCCTTTGTTCGTCAGCAAATAACCGATCTCTTCTGCCAACAAGTACTCAGCTTGATCTGGCTTTGTACGGGCAGAGCCGAATATGCTCACACAAGGGCGAATTCGTTGCATGGCCTCAAAACCTTGAACGAATTCGCTCATAATCTTGAATATAGCCCAACTGTCGTTAGCTCTTACCTCGCTCCAGCCTTTGCGCTTGAACGCACGCTTGATCTTTTGCTCACTGTCCTTAGAAGGTTTTTGTTCCGAGTCGCTCATGATTATGGATACAGTTCTTTCTTTAAATACTTAGCGGTGTAGCCCTGGGTGCTTAATACAACATCTTCAGGCGGGCCTGCGGCTACTAAAGTACCTCCTCCAATGCCTCCTTCTGGACCTAAGTCGATGATATGATCAGCTACTTTAATAACATCCATGTTGTGCTCTATGACCAATACCGTATTGCCCTGTTCAACCAGTCGATTTAGCACGTTCACCAGCATACTTACATCTTCAAAGTGCAAGCCGGTAGTGGGTTCGTCAAGAATGTAAAAGGTGTTTCCGCTATGTCGTTTTGAGAGTTCAGAAGCCAGTTTAATGCGCTGTGCTTCACCACCTGAAACGGTTGTACTACTTTGCCCAAGGGTCAGGTAACCCAAGCCTACGTCCAAGAGGGTGGTAACGATGTCTTTGATCTTTGGGATCTCGCTGAAGAGTTCTGCAGCATCAGAAACACTCATATTCAGGACGTCGGCAATGCTTTTTCCTTTGAAGCGAACTTCTAATGTTTCTCGGTCGAATCGTTTGCCTCGGCACGTGGTGCAGGGAACAGCTACTTCTGGCAGGAAGTTCATTTCAATGATCTTGACCCCAGCTCCTTTGCAGGTCTCGCAACGGCCCCCAGCGGTGTTAAAACTGAAACGCCCAGGTTTATAACCCCTGATCTTTGCACTTGGCAGCGCCGCGAACAACGCGCGAATGTGATCGAACATGCCTGTGTAGGTTGATGGGTTGGATCGTGGAGTCCTACCAATAGGACTCTGATCCACTTCGATCACTTTGTCTAAGTGTTCCAAACCTTGGACCGCATCGTACGCTAACGGCTCTTTTTTACCACGATAGAAATGCTGGTTGAGAATCGGGTAGAGTGTATCGGCTATAAGGGTACTTTTTCCGCTACCTGAAACACCTGTTACGACAATGAACTTGCCTAATGGGAAGGAAACGTTCAACTTCCGTAGGTTGTTACCCGCAGCGCCCAGAATGGTCAGCTCATGGCCATTACCCGACCTACGTGTTTCAGGGATGGCAATTGATTTT
>CAZPEQ010000017.1:0-15365 GCA_964585605.1 uncultured Weeksellaceae bacterium
GTATACTTCTTGCTGGCCGTAAGCCACAGCCAAACAAATGGTAAAGGTCAACAGGCTCAACACCCGTATTAGTGAACGATTCATGTTTAAATGGTAAAGTTGCTTCAAGTTCATTCCCAGTAATTAGGTTCAATACGTTCAACGTAGTCCAGTTGCGTGAATCCGCAGATCTCACTACGAAAATTTTCAGACCCCGTATCACCTAGACACAACAATTCGTCATTCCGACAACCGTTACGTCCTTTTCTTTGTTCAATGATCAAATCAGGTTTGATTCCTAATACCGTCTGCATGGCTTCGTCACTGGCTGGAATGCAAAAGGTGTAATCCAATAATCGAGCACCGCCGTCCTTACCTATCCGCCCCCTGTCATCCAATCCACTCATATCGAAACCGAGTTTCGCCTCGTTACATCCCTTACTATCAACACTTTTCGACCGCTGTATATTGCTACAACCCACGTATAGGAATCCGTAGCATAGGATACACAGCATTTGCAGACTGAAAGTGCTCATGTTCAAACGGTTGGTCAATATATGGCGAGATACCCTGTGGTAGCTATCATATTGGAGGGAATTATTGGGCACGCTTCCATGCCCACCAGCAGTAGTTCACACCTCTAAACGCACCTTTAGCGC
Source organism: uncultured Weeksellaceae bacterium (assembly GCA_964585605.1). Classification (GTDB taxonomy): domain Bacteria; phylum Bacteroidota; class Bacteroidia; order Flavobacteriales_F; family PHOS-HE28; genus CAZPEQ01. Next base: position 639 of record CAZPEQ010000017.1, read on the forward strand.
TACCTCTTCTTTTTACGCTTGTTGACCTTAGCGCCGCGCTTGATGGGCTTGCCGTACTTTAATTTCTTCAATTCCGAAATACGCACCTTCTCATTGGTCTTCTTGTTCTTCGCCTTCTTCTCGTGGAAGGCTGATCCTGAAGGCGTTACCTTTTTCGTTTTGTGCACGTCGAAAGGCTTCACTTCGCGCACCTCTTCCAGCGCGATCAATTCTTCCGATAATTGGATCTCTTCGGGCAGTTCATGGCGCTGCACCGTCTTGCCCATAAACTCTTCGACCATAGCCAGCCGCTCCCGGTCTCCATCGCTAACGAAGGAAATGGCCACACCTGTCCGCTCTGACCGCCCTGTACGGCCAATGCGGTGGATGTACTGCTCCGCCGTTTCCGTGAGATCAAAATTGACCACGTGTGTTACAGCCGACACATCGATACCCCTTGCCACCACATCGGTTGCGATCAAGTACTTGCACATACCTGCGGCAAATTCATTCACCGCTCGAAAGCGGAAGTTCTGCGACTTGGAGGAATGAATGATACCCACCGCTTCTTCAAATCTCACAGCGAGCCTTTCATGCAAGGCATCTGCAAACTTCTTTGAACGCACAAAAACCAACACTTTTGACATTTCTGGCTTGTCCTGCAACAGGTACTCAAGCACGTTCACTTTGCTATTGAAGTTGGGTACGTCGTAGCGCACCTGTTCAATATTCTCCAATGGAGCACCAGAAGGCGCAGCCTCGATCTTTTCGTAGTAAGACGTGAATTCGTTGATCACCAATTCTACGTCTTCGGTCATCGTAGCGGAGAACAGAATATGCTGACGCTTTAACGGAAGTAGGTCGTGCAACTTGCGCAACTGGGTACGAAAGCCCAGATCTAACATTTCATCTACCTCATCAATGATCAAACGCCGGATCTTCTTGGTTCGCAGGGCGCCATGTTCGATCAAGTCCGTTATGCGACCCGGTGTACCAACCACCAGATCCGCTCCAGTGGCCAACGCCATTTTCTGCGGTTTCATATTCGCCCCGCCATACACCCCTACAATGCCGATGCTCAAGTAAGCCGCAAGTTTCTCTGCCTCCGAGACTACCTGCACGACCAATTCCCGTGTGGGCACTATGATCAAGATCTGTGGCAAGGGTGTTTTTTGAAATTTCCACAAGCGTAGGACCGGCAACAAGTATGCAAAGGTCTTTCCTGTACCGGTCTGCGAAATGCCGATCACGTCTTTCCCTGACATAATGGGCGAGAATGCTTTGGCTTGAATGACGGTAGGTTCGGTTAGCCCGATCTCTTCAAGCGCGTTGAATAGTTGCTTGTTCAAGTTCAGGTCTGTAAACGGTACACTCATTTTACTGGCAACAAAGAACGGCTTAATTCCTGAAATATGCGTGACGCGAATAGCCAATCAGTATGCGCGTTCAACACGTGCCATTTCCGACAAAATCTCCACGCCAATAGCATTGTAGTAACTACATGTAGTGAATTTTGGGCATGACCAGTCAGAATAACTGCTGATAAATTGACAAGGTTGTTCAGTCCTGATACTTTGATCAAAAAAACACCGCACTGATGAACGTAAGAAGAGTACAATTCATTTTCAGCATGATATTTCTCGTTGGGTATATCGGCCTAGTTGGCATCATTCTATTCGTTGAAGTAAGCGACAGTTTGAACATGCAAAAGGGCGATAACTCCATGATGGGTGAACTTAAGGTTCTTCTGGGCGTGCTCACAGCTGGTATTGGTCAAATACTGAATTTCTGGTTCAACGACATGAAGAAGTTCGATGGTACTAAGAACAAAAACGTATCTGCTACCCCGGCGTAAGCATTTGCATCACACGGTCAAACCCAAGTCAGAAACAGGCCCCAGGGGTTGAGGCAGGTCGGTCTCATCCAACATCTGCCGGATGTCGATCTCAATGCCACGTGCCATTGAAGATATAGGCACGTCATTGTACAGCCCTTCAAATGGGTTCTCACTGTAATCGCCTATAAGTTCCATTAACCAGAATACCCATGATACGGCTACATTGAAAAGAATCGATAGCCAGATAAAGCCTTGGAGGTCTGTGTCCTTGCACACATCGATCATACCAAAGGGCAAAACGAATAGGAATAGCAACACAAAATAGTAGTTCACCGAGGCATATTGTCTCGGGAAAGGGAAATTCTTGATCCGTTCCGATTTGCCTTGTAGGGTGTACAATTCAGTGATCATGCTTTGCATTTCCAAGTGCCTGAAATGTTCGATCACCCCAGCTTGTCGCAAGCTCATCAGTTCAGCGGTCTGTACACTCAGTAGATGCGATGACCGGTTACCCTTACCCATCACGTACTTAAAATCTTCCTCAGACAAATAACCACGTAATTCGTCATATTGCTCATCAGTATGATAGGTTCCCAATTGCTTGCGGATGAGTTGTTCATATTTCAATTGATGTTCCCATGGCTTTTGCTTACGCAACTCAAACGACAAGGCCTTTAACCAAGCTACATGCCGATACACTAGGCGCTTCTTGATCGCATCCAATTCCACTTCTTCTAGCTTCTCGACAGCCTCATCATTGTTCACGAAGTTTTTGACCTGCACGGTGAATGAACGAGACGCATTCACGATGCCTCCCCAGATTTTGCGTGCCTCCCACAAGCGATCATAGCTGGAGTTATTCTTAAATCCTAAGTAAAACGCCATTGCCGTGCCAATGAGCGAGATCGGTTGCCATGGTACATATAGCCACTTCCAACCAAGAATTTCATGCGCGAAAACAGGAACACTCCCCCATAACACGAATACAATGATCGAATTACGTGTCCAACGCAAGGTATGTGCGATCTTATAGCGTCGACTTGATTGCATGTGAGTACGTTATTTTAATTTTTTCAGTACACGTTTCGGCAACCATGTTTCCACCATGTTCTTGTACTGGTCTTTCTTCTCTAAGAATTTCCAGCCCGCGTATTGCGGGTCGTTGATCGCGTAAGCTTCTGCTGTCACATCGATCAAAATAGTTTGTGTGGCTCGATCCATGGTCACTCCTTTCTTGCCATATTTCGCCTTGAAAATCCCCAACATGAAATCCAGGCCAGCATCGTCCATTTCTTGCAACAACTTCAAACTCATCGTGAAATGATAATCTACCAGCGCGTACTTTACTTCATCTACAGCTAAGACACTACTGACCTTGTCGATTCCTACATTCTTGAAATTCAAGCTCATCGTGGTGTCCGCAAAACTCTCCATCATTGCCTTGCGTAGTTGCTCTCTTGGAGCTAGTTCAAACACCCTCGGATAGAGATAGTCCAAAACACCGTCCATGTCCTTACTATGCGTGTAAGCCAGGTACTGATCCAGGTGTTTCCTGATAGCCGCCCGATCATCTTGAGCAAGCGCAGTCGACAGCGAAAAAAGCGGAAAAAGAAAGAGTATGTAGTACTTCATGAAAATGGGCTCCAAGGCAAAGTTAGTCACGCTACCTTCGCCGCATGAAAAAAGGGAACTACGCCCTGCTCTTCATTTTCATTACCGTGCTGATCGACATCATCGGCATAGGTATTATGGTACCCGTCATACCCGACCTGCTTAAAGACGTTACAGGTATGACTGAGATAAAAGACATCGTGCGCTGGGGCATCTACCTAACCGCAGCATATGCGATCATGCAATTCCTATTCGCACCTGCTATGGGCGAGCTCAGCGACCGTTTTGGCAGACGCCCTCTCCTACTTGGATCCTTACTGGGCATGGGCGCAGACTACGTGATCATGGCTTTCGCCCCAACACTGGGTTGGCTCTTCTTCGGCCGCATATTCGCTGGCATTTTTGGAAGCTCGCACAGCGTAGCTACCGCCTACATAGCGGACATCAGTACGAAAGAAAACAAGGCGAAGAACTTCGGGCTGCTCGGTGCCGCGTTTGGGTTAGGATTTGTCATTGGCCCGGGTATAGGAGGCATTTTCGGCGATCAGGACCCACGCTTGCCGTTCTTGATCGCAGCCGGACTGTCTACACTTAACTTTTTCTTCGGGCTATTCGTCTTACCCGAATCCTTAACGAAGGAACGACGCAGGCCGATCGAACTTAAGAAGATGATACCGGGAAGGTCGCTGCTCGAGGTTGTCAAATTCAGAACGGTGCTCGCCTTAATAGCAGCATACTTCATGGCCTATTTGGGTGGACAAGTGATGCCAGCTATCTGGAGTTTCTTCAGTAAGGAGGTCTTGGTTTGGAAAAATTCGGAGATCGGTTATAGCCTAATGGCAGTTGGCTTGTTGGCAGCACTGGTCCAAGGTATGTTGGTGGGCCCCACCGTTAAGCGGTTCGGAAAGAAGCGTACGATCGTGATCGGTTTTACCTGTTGGACCGTAGGTATGACTTTGTATGCATTCACCAATAGTACGTGGATGATGTACGCCTTTATGCTGCCCTACATCCTTGGCGGTGTAGCTACACCTACGATCCAAAGTATCCTATCCGATCAAGTTTCTGAAAAAGAACAAGGGCAATTGCAAGGTGCACTTACCGGGCTAATGAGTCTCACGGCAATCATTGGCCCGTTACTGTTTGGCATGACCTTCGACTTTTTCATTGGCGACCACAAGCCCTTCTACTTTCCAGGAGCACCATTCGCAGTGGGTGCGGTGATCTTATTCTTTGGTCTGGTCATGGCGAACGCCGCGTTGGGCAAAATGAACGTGGATCAGGATTGAGCTATCGCCTGTGCTGTCATGCGCTTTTCCTTGCGATGTAAGAAGCGGATCGTGCCGAAGAACTTGTAACACATCTGCCGCATGAAATCGCCAAAATCAACCCCTCCTGCCTTGAACACCTTGCGGTGACCGAACCAAACGGCATGGATCGTTCCAAAGAACAGCGCTCCATACAATACGAGTGAAATCGCCCTCCGGTAGAAGCCCTTACTTTCGAAAATGGTGTAAAAGCGTTCGTTTTGAAATTTAATGTGGTGCGCTTCATCTACGAGGATATCAGCACAGATCGCCCGCAACAAGTTGCACTCCGTAGCATCATGCAAGCACTGGTAAAACACCTGCGCCGCACTTTCCACAATGATCACCGTTAAGGTCCATAGCTCCATACTGGTATTCAAGTGCCGCACCTTGCGGAATAAGGTATCACCCCAATCGCTTTTGGCGCGTTGCTCGCCGATCAAGTCAAGGTAACGGCCCAAGTTGTTCCCGTGCTTCTGTTCTTCCTTAATGAAGTAACGAATGGCCTCTACATAATTGGGGTCGTTGATCTTTCTTGCGTACTGCTCAGCTGCTCGCAGGAGCTGCGAGCCATCACTGGTCTCTCCGAGTTGCCATGCCTTCAACGAATACAGTATTTCTTGCCTCTCTTCATCTTTTAGTATGGGTTCTAATTCCCAATTGATGCGTTGATGGGTCAGGTTCTCCTGAAAGTGGTTTCTCCAAAATGTTGACGTGTGTATCATAATCAAGTAGCCCGTATTAAATAGTTCAAGAGATTAAATAGTTCAAGAGGAAGAACACGACAAACACTGCTCGAAGTATTTGTACTTGGTGGATCTAACAAGAATTGGGAGGTACAATAAACTGATGGAACAAAAAGCCACGTAAAACAAGACTTTACGAAGACATTTTACCCAGTCTCGTACTAGCGATGCGACGTGTCTTTGATACTTTTTTGATACTTTGCAAGCACCATGAAGATTTTAAAATATATCCTCTACGCTTTACTCGCCTTAGTCCTGCTTTTTGTAGCCATGGGTCTATTCACTCCGAACGTGCAATACGAGAACACGATTACAACGACCAAGTCCGTTAGCGAAACTTGGGCGGCGATGAACGATGAGTCAAACCTATCCAAGTGGTTACCGGGGTACCAACGCTCAGAATTGATCAGCGGAACGGCTAGTACTGTTGGCGCAGTGTCCAATATTTACTTCGACGAGAAAGGAGAACAGGTCATGATCAAGGAGACAGTGACGGAGATCGTGCCTAACGAAAAGTTGGCCATGGATTTCTCCATGGATTTCATGGATATGGAATACGAGATGACCACGACCAACACGAGCACCGGAACGCAGATCACCACCCAATCAAAAGTGACCGGAAACGGCTTCTTTGCCCGTTGCCTAGTGGCCTTAATGAAAGGTAGTATGAGTGGTCAAGAGGATGACAACTTGGCTAACCTCAAAAAAGTGATTGAGGAAGACCTTTGAAACCACTTGAAGGCTGACCGGTAGTGAGCATACAGTTTGCAGGCTAAGAGAACGACGGGCAGCTTAGATTACAGGTGTCTGTAATTCTTCCATATAACAGATGCTCTGCGTCTTCCGCAAGGTGACCGACCTGGGAGTAAATATGAGAAAGAAGGCCCGAATAGCACTGGTGATCACTGTGATCCTAATTGTAGTGGCGTACTGGTTTTTACATCTTACTGGTAATGATAAGATCTACACACGAACATCACCAGATAATCAATTTACCATCTACGCCAAGAAGTATGTTTACAGTAGTCTCGTTCCAATTCCAGCCATGCCCGGACATTCAGGAGATGCCTCAGGAAGAATATTTCTCTACGATAACAAACGTGCGATTGAACTTGGTTCCGTCCATACGCCAATGCTGATATGGGCCTTAGACGCGGAATGGGGAATTGACAAAGTAACTTTTCAACGTGGCCCTGATGCTATTGAGATTAAATTACCTAGGAAGGTCGATCTGAACTACGAAGCTGAACTACCTCGCGAAACTGACGCAAAGCCATGTTCGTTTAACCATTGGGGAGAGGACGGCCCTCCCATCCGGAGCGGTACCTTAAAAACGTCAACTTGTGAGTATGAATACTCAACCCGAACCCAGCTGGGTGACGCGTGCATGAAGGTCACTTGTGAAAACATGACCGTCCTCGAGGACAGTTTCTCTCCAGGAAGTTTTATGCCGCCCTTTACTTTCAGTTCTGCAGGCCAAGATTTCATTCTTATCGAAAGAAGTTATGGTCAATTAAATGATTTTGAAGCCTATCACATTACTGAACGGTGCAAACTGTCGAAAGTTGAGTTGACTATGGCTTATTCCTTATACAAGGATTCGTTGGATCAAGGTCAGTACATTTCGAAAGGCGAGCAGTTGAAAAATGTAGATGGCGATCTGATCTATTCGTTTTCGATCTGGAATAAACATGATGCAAATTGCTGTCCAACTGGCGGTTCAATTTCCGGAGTGTATGAAATCACTAAAGGAAATGGGAGGTTCAAGCTAACCCCTAAAAACATGTACGAGTGATTGAAGGGAAAGCGAATAGGTCAATTTCTCAAACAATTTACTATCCCAACCAGTTCCTTACTTCATCCCCTTCAACAACGTTCCCTTCGGAACTGAATTGCCCAACATCATCCCATTCAGAATAGCGAATTCTTCTAAACGATCTTGCGGAATATTCTGACTACTTAACGCCTGTTGCAAGGTTCCATCAACAGTCGTTCGGAACAAGTGAATACGGTTCGGCTGCCTATTTAGCTTATTGGGATCCGTCAACTTCTTGAACTTACGCAAGGTGTTATCAAATGTACCTTGATAGGTATTGTAATCTGCTGGGGCAGCGACACCGGCCAAGTTGTACATCAGATCACCGTATTTGATGATCGTGCTCTTGCCCTTCATGCTGATAGCGCTACTTCCATCTTGCTGCTGTTGTGACTGCTGAAAGGAAACGGTGATCGCTTGCAGTCCATTCAGCGTCTCATTCTTACTGCTGATCGCCTCTAACTTGAAGTCGGTCAGGAATTTATTCGAAGCTTCCTGCAATGTGGCACCTTGAGCGATCGTCAAGAGCATAAGTGCTTTACCGTCACCTGAAGCCACCTGGAATTGTTGCGGGCTATTCTGGTGTCTCCAGCCAGCAGGTATAGGAAAAAAGAACTTCAACTCTGGATGGTAAAAGTGATTGGCCTCTACAAAGCCCTGGCGCGGGTCTTCACCCAATACCAAGCCCTCAAGTAAGTTCAAATAGCTTTCTCGCCCAACTGTTGGGTCATTCAAATTCAATTTGCCGCGCCACTCATTCGCCAATTGCCCTACTCTTTCTTTCCGGTTCAAGGGATCAGGGTGTGTACTCATGAACGTGGGAATCTGATCACCCCCACCTTGTGCGCTTAAGCGAGCGAGCGTGCCAAAGAAGTCGCTCATTTCTCGAGCATCGTAACCGATCTTGGAACTGTATTCCACACCCAGTTCATCGCTCTGGCTTTCTGCATCACGGCCAAATTTTAAAAGCAACAACTGCACCCCTTGAGATGCTTCATTGGCCATACTGGCGATCTCCGGCGAAACCACCAGACCTGCGATCAAGCCGATCTGCGCCAAGGACGCGTTGCGCTGCTGTACGACGGAATGCCGCGCAGTAATGTGACCGATCTCATGGCCCAATACTCCTGCAAATTCGGCTTCATTGTTGAAATGTGCCATAATGCCCCGCGTGAAGTAAACATAGCCACCTGGCACAGCGAACGCATTCACCACAGGAGAGTCCATGATCTTGAATTCATATTTCAAATGGGAGCGGTGCGACTCCTTAGCCATCAACTGCCCTTTCTCCTCAATAAATGCCTGCAGTTTCTCGTCTTGATACAATCCTTGTGAGGCAACGATCTGAGGATCATACTGCGTACCCAAGGCGATTTCTTTCTCCTCGGACATAACGAAGGCTTGCTTCTTGCCAGTAACGGGGTTGGAGTGACACGCGGATAAGGCCAGAACGGCGATCAACACGGCAGGGAGGGCAAAATAGGTGTTCATAGGTCTTTACAATAGGAGAAACGAAAGTACGGTATCCGACGGTTCATTCTCAGTATCTGTATAGAGACCGCCAATACAGGTATACGTCACGTTGGATCGAGGCAATCTACCACCACCCTGTACTGTACGTGCTACGAATTGGCCCACGCCTTAACTTCGCGGGATGCACCGGTTCCGCTGTATTCTATTCCTCTGCTCACTTCAACTGTTTGCCCTACAGGCGCTGGCACAAAGCAACTGGGATCCCGAACCCTATGTTACGGACAGTGCGTTGGTGTTCCACGATGACTTAGACTTTTACCTGAATTCGTACACCAAAGCGGAATTAAAGGCCATGCGGAAAAAGGTGAATGTCTTGAAAATGAGCTTCAACAAGGTCATGAAGCGGCAAATTGAGGATGTACGTGCCTTTAGTGAAGGAAGAAGCAACGACGGCAAGCGCAAGAATTTCTCCTTGAAGACTACAACTGGAGAGCGAGTACATGTAAAGGGGGGAAATGGCAAGATCCGGGCGTTCATGTTCGCGTCCATCACAAACCCGCCAGCCCTGCAACAACTCCCTTTGTGGGATTCGCTGGCAGCCCAATACGACACGGCGAAAGTAGAGTTGTTCGTTGTATATGGACGGGAATTGCACCCGGGTGACAAAGGATTCAAGCAGTACACTTTTCCCAAGAGCGAAACGGAGAAAATGGTCTATGCAAAGGAACTTGCCGCGCAAACGCGACTACCCGTTGTGGTGGATGGGCTTGACGATCGCGTAGTGGATCTCTACGGGAAAGTGCCCAATTCCGCATTTGTATTGGATCAGAACGGCACCATGGTTTTCCGCAGTACATGGGCAGATTCGGACAAAATCCGTGTGGTACTCGACAAGCTGTTGGAGTGGGGCAAGAACCCGGAGAATATTTGGTAAGACCAGTACGCAGATAGGAGGATTCTTCATCCTACCTTTATATTGAGCATAAATGATTCCTTTCTCATGATGATTCATCGAACTCACCTTCTTCGCAATACCCTTTCCTTATTACTGCTCATTGCCCTTGGAAATCACCTTGCTGCTCAGGTCATAGACCAGCCCATTGAACAAGTAGGCAACAAAGCCGTGTTCATGTATAATCATGTCGTTCTATTACCGAACGAACTCCAACAACAAGTCTCTAGTAGTAAGGAAGCACTGAGGTTGATGAAGAAGGCACGCAGCAACAATGCATTGGGCAATGTCTTGGGAGCGATTGGCGGAGGATTGATCGGCTGGCCACTTGGCAGGGCGATCGCAGGCGGCGATATCAATTGGACAGTTCTAGGAAGTGGTGTGGTGGTGGCAGGTACTAGTATCGTATTCACCTCTCGTTATGCCGTGAACGCCAAAGAGGCGGTCAGAGTATACAATGCAGGCCTTGACACCGGCGATCGCCGGGGACCTATGATTCAATATGGTTTCCTTGGTAACGGGCTTGGTTTCGCTTTGATACTGAGGTAGATCTTTGCTTTACCAAGCATAGGCGTCGATCACAATTAACTTTGACGCATGAGGCTTACCATCATATCATTTTTGTTGTCACTCGTGTTCGCCCTTGAGGGCAACGCCCAAGACCTGCAGATCATTACTGGGATCGTTTACAATGAGAACGGATCTGTCTTATATGGAGCGAAAGTATCGCAAGACGAAGACGTGCGCATTAATTTCAGTGATCTGGATGGTGCGTTTCATCTGATGTTGAGACCAGAGCTGGATAACGTATTGAAGGTATGGAAAAAGGGGCACGAAACGGTTTATGTTACGCGTATAGACAGCCTTACCGAACCACTTCATATCACACTTGAATTAGATACGACCGCTTCTGATTCGGTTACAGTGATCAACGTTGAAGGTCCGGACGAAACGTATGAGGAACCGGAACCTGACCTAGAATATCTGGATCATTTAGTTGAATCCAAGTTCGGTGTAAGTGTGGATGTACTTAACGTGGATTTTGACGCGTTCGAAGAAGAGATAGAACCATTCAACAGCAATTTTATAAGTAGTTTTAACCGGAAGACGGTATTTGAATATGGCTGGACTTTCCCCAGCAAGATCAATTTCGCGTTGCAATACGGTTGGGGTCGGAAACGCGAAATAGCAAGAGACACCGTGCAATTAGACCTGCGGAGGCAGCAATACGGATTCACGTTCGGCTACAATTTGGTGAATGAGCAAAAGCTCAGGGTGGCACCAAAGGTCGGTGCGCGTATGTATCATTTCCTATTACTGAATTACAACGACGATAATAAGATCCCACTTACCCAATACCTGACCGAGCGCGACCTGCAATTAACGGTAAATCAACCGATCGTTTTTGCAGGCATCGACGTGTTATACTTACTCAGAAACAAATATGCCCCGAAGAACACCTCGTTCTTTTCTTTTGGTGGTTATGCAGGCTATGCACAACGGATCACATCTAGCCCATGGCTGCGAGGTGTTGGAAATCGATTGGATACGGATAGGGAATTAGCTATTGAAGATTTCAATTTTGGTTTTGCTATTTCCTACCACTTCTTTGGTGAAGAATAAGTGTTGAATTAAACCTTAGAGGTCAAACTCAAGTTCCCCTTCCCAGGTTAATACGGCAACTGCTCCGTTTTCACATTGGTAACAGCACTACCTCCAATGTTCACCAGAATCGGGTCTCGGTCATTGTCTTGGCCAACGTATTTCACTATACCGTCCATATTGATGTCGGCATTGGAATAACCACTTACCGTGTTAGTCGGTATACTTCCACCTACATCCACTAAGATCTGGTCGCGGTCGTTGTCCTGACCGATGTATTTCAGTTCTCCATCACGGTTCACATCTCCTGACCAGAGCAGCATCGTTCCATTCACATTTTTACGCGCATCTATGCCATGAATAGGAGTACTTGCATTCGTAAAGTCGATAGTGGTATTAATTGGATGCAGTAGAACAGGCAAGTCGGTCATCGCCCCAAAATGATTTCTGTGTCGTACGGCAAAATGGTACGCACCAAATTGAGCGGGCATAGCCACCGCACTTGTCCCATCCAGGTCAACAATGTCGCCATCGCGCTGCAACAGCGCGGCGCGGGACAAGACCCAAATAGTCGGATCGTTAGCGTCTCGTGCTTCAATTAAAACCCAATCCACAATGGCATCAGGCCCTGAGGTTGTCAACACAGATGGAGCAATACTTACAAAGTCTTGTGATACCAACGGGTATTCCAATGCGGTAAATGGTTCTGACAATGGAAATGAACTTAAGCCACGCAGGTCATCGTTCATTAGTCCAGTGCTTTCTTCATAGGGCCCTGCAAGCGACGTTTTAAAGCTGAGTTGTGGCACCGGATCATCGTCCGTTAAGGTTATAACATCGAACGTATTGCCGCCCTGAATAAGGGCACCTGAGATATCGGATATCGAAAACCTCACTTGTTCAACAGGTTCGAAAACCAGATTATGGACAGGAGTAACTGTGAACTCCACAAAAGAATCTCCCGGTTCGAAAACCAGAGTCAGTAAATCATTAGTCGCCGCCGGTTGGGTTAAAAAGTCGCCCGCTAAGCCGTAACTTGACTGGCCATCACTCTCAATTGTTACTGTCACTGTGCCCGGAACGACCGCAGCTTGATCTAAACTCAACCTCATTATAACACCTGTACCTCCTTCTGCGAGTGTAGGAAATGCTTGATCAAATGACACCTGCCGAGCATTTGGATCTATTGGCGGATCGCAAGCAGGAACGTAAATATTATCGAATAGGGCGTAATCATTTGACCCATTCGAAACCAACCCTGGCGACGTTATCGTTGAATTTCCAATTGGAAATTGAGTATCCACCACTGGTCCTACATCATATCCACTTGGAGACAGGTAGGGCAACCCCAATGATTCATCTACCCCCATATACCAACTTCCAGTGGTACGATCCAGCATGACCTGTATGGCCATATAAGATTGAGGGGTCACAGGTACAGACATCAGACTGACAAAATCAGTAAGAATGTTGCTAGTGTATTTGCCAAAGTGCAGACTCTTTGGGCCATTCGTTGTGTTATCACCAAGCACAACAGCATAACCTTGTCTATATAAACTAGCGACACCCGTATAATCCGTCAAACCCATGAAAGCGCCATTTGCCTGATTACCAACAACTCCGGTTGGATCAATTCCTGAATAAAACATGTTGAACGTCCACACATATGTGTCACTCGTATTGTTGACCGAGCAGAAGGGGAGTGGGCTTAAATCAGTGATATGTGTGACGGAAGATGAGAAACTCCTGTTTAAGCGTAGTTGACCACTCTGAACTGAAATATTACTGTTCTGGCCTGGGTTCCACCATGAATCGGCTGGACCTCCAGCAGCATTTGTCGTACTAAAGTCGTCCAGAAGACTTTGGGATTGGGCCTGAGCACTTAAGGAGAAGAACAGCGGCAAGATCAATGAGACATAAATTTTAAGTTTCATTTAATCCGATGGTGTTTTGAATAAATCAATGCAAGAACTGTAAGCGAATATACAACTTCGTATTGACGGAACTCAAACGTTGACTTTTGTGGCTTAATCCCATGTAAGCGGTTAACAACGGCATACTCTTTGTCCTTCAACCCGTGAACACAGGACATAATTTCGCCTGAGCATATTACTGATCCATGAAGTGTCTTCGTCTATTCCCTCTGTTAGCACTGCTCTTAGCGGTGAACGCATGTAAAAGTCAAAATCTGTTGGAACGGGCATCTGCCTTGGTCGATAAGATCAATCCGGCTGATACGATGCCTAACGTTGTTCCCAATCCGGGTTTTGAGCAATACAATAGACTGGCTTGTAGGTGGACACAGAAGATCAGCAAGTTCAACCAATGGAATTATAAATGGCGCTCTGCAACAGAGACCACGCCAGATCACTTCAGCACGGACACCGATCGCGATTGCTGGTCGCACCCCAACAAACGCACCAACGGCAAGATCCGTCCACATGACGGGGCCTGTATGATGGGTCTTAAAACATGGGGTTTAGGCAACACACCCAGTTTCTGGCACGAGTATATAGAGGTGGAATTGGACGAACCGCTGCAAGCTGGCGTGACCTACGTAGCTGAATTTTATACGCAGCGTTTGAACGTATCCAGTGATGCCTCCAATAACATTGGCATGTATTTCAGCGACACCTTGATCGCAACTCGTAACAACCTGCCCTTATTCCTCACGCCTCAAGTAAACGCCGAAGAAGTGATCAAGAAAAAAGGATGGACCCGCGTTCGCGGTGTTTTTACCGCCAAAGGCACGGAGAAGTTCTTGCTCATGGGTAACTTCTACAGCGATGATGAGACCATTCGGGAAAAGCAACCGACCGGGGAACGCGGTGCATATTATTTCATTGATGATGTCAACGTACGCATTGCGCCTAAAGGAACGGCACTTACACCAAAACCGAAACGCTCAGTTCCGCCGCCACCTAAAAAAGTGGTTCCTGCTAATACGGGTACCGCTCAGGTAGCACTTCCTGAAGTAGCCCCACGGGTCGGCACTTCCATGATTTTGGACAATATTGAATTTGAGTTCGACAAAGCCACGCTCCGAGGGGAGAGCAGTGCCGAACTACAGAATTTGGCGCACATGCTCATTGATTTTCCCAACATGCGTGTGGAGATACAAGGACATACGGATGATGAAGGTGCAGACGATTACAATTTGAATTTATCTCAAGCGCGTGCAAAAGCCGTTGCAGATAGACTGATCAAAAAGAAAGTACGCAAAGGGCAGCTGACATATAAAGGATATGGAGAAACGGTGCCCATTGCGACGAACGACACAGAGGAAGGCAGAGCCAAGAATCGGCGGGTCCAATTCGTGATCCTTTCAAATTAACGTACTTCAGCGATCGCTTTAACCTTATTGACAAGATCTTCAAACTGGCGAAAGTCCAATGTTTGTTGAC
>CAZPEQ010000018.1:0-15155 GCA_964585605.1 uncultured Weeksellaceae bacterium
GTGAAGGCTCCGGAAGAATCCGGATTCACGATCAGATCCCAGTTGCCCGTTGCCTGACCCGCAGTATCCACTGCTATGATCTTGCCTGGGCTTTCGAATGTACTGTCGCCGCCCTCATGGAATATCAGATACCCATTCGCCGTGCTGAACACACGCTTCGGGAGCAAGGAGCTAAAGGTGAAGTCAACCGTAAACGCCTGCGACCACTTTAACACACCCTGCGGATCCATGCATGTGATCCAGCCCGGTTCCGCAAGAAAACGGGTTTGGCCGACAATGATCAGATCATCATTGTCACCCATGTGCAGTTCAGGAAAGTTGGTTCGCGTAGTGCTGCCCACAGTTGCCAAGGTGCGATTCCACAGCACGTTGCCCATCGGGTCGATCCGACTGAGGAAAAGGGTGGTGCTTGGACTCAGGAAATACGAAGCGCCCAAGACAATGTCGCCATTGGTTGCTTCCACCATGGAATAGGCCTTGGTAGAACCGCCTACAGGGCTGATAAACTTCCTGCCCCAATTCAGGTTGAAAGAGCTATCAAAAGAAAGCACGAAGGTGGTGTCTGGAATGGGTAGTCCGTATTGGATGTCGCCTAAGACATACAGGTCTCCATTGTTCATTTTCCTAATGTCCCGCATGGTTACCGTAACCGGATCCACACTCATCAAGAAATTACTGCTCTGCACCATGTTTCCATTCGAATCGAATTCCGCGAGTACGAAACCGCGATCGAAATTGGTGATGAAGTGCAGGCCGGCCATATAAATGCGCCCACTCGAATCTTGCGTAGACACTTGGTACTCGCCACGGTCCGCATTTAAAAAATGGTGGTAATTGTTCTGCGCTGAAAGCTGAATAAGCGAAAGGAAAAGAAAAACGGTGATAAGCTGTTTCATAGGGAATCGTAATAGATGTGGAAGATAAGAAACAGGAATTCTCCCTCCCGAAATGGGGTTTTTCCAGCTCAAAGCTTCTCGCGCCACATAATCGTACTAAGTGGCGAAAACAGAACCGCAACATGGCATTTGTATGAACCGGTCGCGGGCACGGTTTACCTGGTGGGTTTGATGCAGGTGAGGTCAAGAGAATTAGTAGGATTAGTATTTGGTGAGGGGTGCAACTGTCGATTAAAGGCGACCCCTCTTCTTAACCGACCTCTTTCCCTTTCTGGGTAGTTAATGCGCCCATGATGCCGCTTCTTTGTTAACCGTCGTCAATCGCATCAGTCTCCATGACCGCGCAGACATATTCTTGCCCATCGCCTCTGACAGAGTACCATACTGCTTGCGGCCTGACCTTCCTTTCCTATGCAAGGGTCCATCAACGATCGAAGCGAATCAAGCCTACGTGATGGCTCTGCTTCCCCTTTCCGTACATGAGCATCTGCTTTTCTCCTGCGGAAATGAAGCGTTTCGGCATTGGTAAGGCCGCATTGTCCAGCTCCTTGAACAGGGCACTCTTTTGAGAAGAGCCGTCGGGTGCGATGGTGACGAGCGACGCATGTTTGTTTCCAAAACCTTGCGCCATATTATAAACTTTATCGCCCGGTTTGTACTGCGCATTCTTCTCGTTGTCATTAAAGATCAAATGCAGGTGGTCATCACTCACTAACAAGGCGTAGGAGGACATCAGATTTCCATTCGCGGTCAATTGTTTTTTCGCAACGCTCGTACTCCAATCAATCTTGCCGTCCTGTGAAAGACAGATGATGATCAGGTCCCGCATGTGGGTCGTCGACACCCAGTTGCGGCTCTTGCCAGTAACATTGTTGTAGCTAGAACCGCCGCTTTGATGCATATAGTGCTCGCCCACCAACACACGACGCCCATCGCTCAGCTGCACAACTTCTCTGATGTCGAACATGAGCAATTCACCCTTGCTGGCGCCGATGTTCAGTTTTTGCTTGCCCGCGGTGAGGGGGTCATAGTTCGAGACCCCTTGAATGAAGGCATCGTCGAAATCCAAATAGTGCTCATAGTCCTTTTCTTGTTTTTGCAAATCGATCCGCACGGAGACACAACCGGCCGCATACCGCGTACTCTTGTTCGAAAAGAGACCCATGCAATTCACGGTTCCTGCGTCCACATCAAGGATGAGATCTGAGAGGTGTCTGTCGCCAGTGGCCAGTGTGTATTCCTTGGCCTCTCCCCCCTGCAATGGAAAGTGCTTTATCATAATTTTCGTGGGCCCCGAATTGTTGAACAAGCCAGTACCTTCCCCCACCGAGGCGAGCAAGACGAGATCACCTACATCGGAGACAACTGTTTCAATCAACTTGAATTTTTCCTTGCCCTGTTCATAGGGAATTTCCTTTTCTCCAAGTGCTTTTAGTACCCCATCGAAAACCTTCAAGCGGATTAGCGCACTGCCCTTTTTGATCCGCGGTATGCCATGGGAAATAGCCACTTTGCTTTCGTCGTGTGAGAAGTGAATATGGTAAGCTGAACTCTCCAACTCTGTGTTCTCGATGGTCAAGGGGTAGGATGCCAATGCTATGGGTTCGCCAAGTTTTTCCATGCTTATCGGATCGATCTGCTGCGCGAACAGGTGGTGTTGTTTCGCCTTTTTCTCTTGTTGCGCGAAGAAAAGATAGAGCCTCTTTTGGACGAACTGCAACTGGATCACTTTCTTGCCGAAAGGTTCCAGGGCTACCAGCGCACGCTTTTTCTCGTTGCCCGCTTCATCGAAAGCGATGAGGGTATACTCATTGCCCTTGGAGAGTTTGATCTTCTTCATGAAGGCGAAGGTGCCCACACCCTCTTCATGCAACAGGTACTTGAAATCAGCTCCTTTGACATTAAACTCTTCGCCCCAACGGGAATCGACCGTCGTTGATTGAGCGCATAGAATAGAAGAAGCAGCAAGGAAGCCAATGCATAGTGTAGCGGTAATCGTATTCATGGGTATTCGAAATAAACGACCGAAAGGTATTGCGTGTGAAGATAGGCGTCCGCTCTTTGATCAACGGCGACCCCTCTTTTTTACCGGCTCCTCGCCCTTTTCCAGGTAGTTAATATGCACCCATGATGCCTCTTCTTTGTCAACCGTCGTGAACCGCACTACACCCGCCTCATTCTCTGTAGTCACAAGCTCAGTTATGGCATTCACTTCTCGTGCAATTCAATCATCTTCCTCTGAGCTAACACCATTTAGCACGGCATACACGTCCTCTGCAGAATAAGTTTCTGGTTGGTGTTATTCACGTAGGTCTGCGTAACGGTAACGTCCGCAATGACTCCGGCTATATCCACTTCCACATCGGTGCCTTCCAATGCAAAATCTTTCAAGGGAATAAGATCCTTGAATCGTGGTTGGAAGCACAAATTTCAAATTATCCGCAGATCACCAGCAACGTCTACTTAACAACCGTGCTCACGAACTTTCCCATTTCGGTGTTAACCAACACCATTTAGCGCAGCATACACATCCTCTGCAGAATAAAACTTGGAGTCAGCAAGCTCTTTCTTTGAGATGGCTTCATTGATCACAGCAACCAAGATGCTTATCCCAATATCCACAAAAAGAGCTTTGTTGTTATAGATATCGACCCCCGCGAACTCACTATTGATCGTGTACGCATATCCGACTGCATCTGTGCGCAATGTCAACGCATTGCTGAATTTTTTCTTCATCTCGCCGTTCAGGCTCTTCAGGCCTTTTGGTGAGAGCATGGCCTTGTTGGAGTTGAGTGCATGCACGGCTTCACCTCCTCGTTGCCGCTAGCGTCCTCGCTCAACGCAAAAGCTCATCAGGTCTAGGTCCTTGATTGGGTGGAATGATCACATCGAATGCCAGTGTGCGATCCTGTTGACCTCGCTTAACAATGATCAAACTTTCTCAACATCCCTTGCAGGAGATGTTGACGGAGAAAACGTTGGGCCTCGATTCTGGAAAATGAAATATACTCTTATGTGGTTAAGGGTCTTCGGCCGTTCATGTTCTTGCGCTGAGTTCGATATACATATAAAGCTTAGCCTTGTTACTAGCTCTACCGTTTCTTTCAACAACTCAAAACCCGACCTGATCTGGGCCAATGCGCTTACATCAACTGGCATTATTGGAGCAGGTACCATCATCCGTGATCACGAACACCTTGGGTAAGGTGGTGCAGTAGTTGAGCAGACCTGACACTGAAATTAATTGGCCGTCAAAGAAAGGGCAGTAGAAACATAGCCGCGTTCAGTGTCGTATAAGCTTCCTACATGAGCGTGTGATTCCTGTAGGATACTCCTTTGGTTCTGCATAACACTCTTTGGTACAAATGAACTTGATACAGATTCGATGGAGGGCAGCGGCCGCCATGAACTACGGTACACGGATCCATCTTTCTATGACGTTGAGACTGCTGTGCGTGGTTCTGCTAGTATGCGCCCCCAGTTTCTTTGGTAATTCTGTAGTTGCACAATGCAGCGGATGTACCACCACCATTTCTGGTCCAGACGCATCTAGCTACACAATAAACCCAGGAGAAAAAATTTGTTTGACCGCTGGTGCCTCGTTCACCGGTACAGTGTATATAAACGGAGGAACGTTGGTGAACTGTGCGAGTGCAACTCAGGTCTTCGGTCTCAATTTCAACTTTTCCGGTACCCAAGGCAGGGTCGAAAACCATGGCACCATCGTACTCACCGTTTCTAATGATCTCCGATACGTCACTGTAGATAATTACGGGGATTTATCCATAACCGCATCAAGATCATTAGCAGAAGATGTCATCTTCACGAATTATGGTCTATTTGCAGTTTCCGGCAACTTGACATTGTTGAATTCTAATGCATTATTGGATAATCACGGGCACGTAGGTGTTACCAATACATTCGTTACGCATTCGGGGAGCACCTTGAACAATTTCAGAACAGGTACAATAAATTGTGAAGATTTCACCGCACAACATGATTGGTACAATCAAGGCGTGATCAATGTAGGAGATGATTTTTCCTCTCAGAATGGAGCCGTAGCGATCATTGATGGTGGCTGCATTAATGTTGCTGGCGTGTTTCAGAATTTCGCGACTATAATTGGCACACTGTGCGGAACGATCACTGCTGATGGAATAACGACCAACACAGGAATTTTGAACGGGAACCTGGCCATTGTCGACCTGTCACCACCTCCAGCAGCTCCGTTCATTGACAATCAATTCGGCACTGTTGGCCCTGAAGTGCAATGGACCTCTTGCGGCTGCCCTGGATCCACACCTGAGGATTGTTCCAACGGATTAGATGATGATGGAGACGGGTATGTAGATGACCAAGACCCTGATTGTATTGGTGATGTCGGCTGCGCCTGTCCGCCAGGAAGCACAGTAATTACAAACATCCCTTTTGGCTACACCGTTCCCGTTGGTGAATCACATTGTCTAGATGCAGATGAGGTATTGAATACCGCCTGGAACAATTTTACTGTGCAAGGGAATTTGTACATAACCGCTGGCAACAGTTTAGAGATCTTGAGTGGGCTCATGCATCCTGGCCCTCAGGCGAATATTATCATTTGCGATGGTGCAAGCTTTACCTATTTGGCTTCCAACGCATCGTTTGATAACACCATTTATAATTTTGGTTGGGCCGAATTGTGTGTTGGTGATCTAATAACTACAAATTTCGTACTAGGGGAAAATTCACTCACCTCACTTAAAGGTGACGATGTACTTATCAATGGAACGCTTGAATACAATGGCGTTGATGGTGGTAGCACATACATGCATATTGCGCCAACTAACACGCTAAACTCTTCTACTGGAAGTGTCACACTGAATGGAAGTGCTGAAATCGTAGTTGAGGTCGATCATGCTTCAATCGTACCCAATGGCGTTACGGATTGTAATGGTTGTCCTGAATTATCTGGGGCAACGGCTACGTGCAATGATGGCTCTATCTTAACGACCTATTTAGCACTGCAAAGCAACTCCGAGATCTGCGACAATGGATTGGACGATGATGGTGATGGGCTCATCGATTGCCTAGATCCCGATTGCAACGCAAATACTAACTGTCCTGATAACGATGGAGACTTGATTAATGACGCCATCGACATAGATGATGATAACGACGGAATCTTAGATACTGATGAAAGGTGTTCTGAAAACATTAACACTACCGTTTACGCCGCTCAGGTAATTGCTAATTCGGGAGATCCAACAGTAACCCCTCAATTTGGAGACCCTGCACAGGCTTTAGGTGCACCAGATTGGGATGGGGATCTAGTTGATAATCCTGAGCAATTCGTGTCTGTAGGACTTAATGGGGCTAGTTTGGTGCTAGGTTGGGGAACAGATATTTACATGACAAATTCTGGCGACGCGAACGACGAAATTCAAATTTTCGAAGTTGGTGTAGTTGAATCCAGTTTGTTAAGTCTCAGGCCGATAGCAAGTACCAAAGCGTTACTAGATAACCAAGGTTTACTAACGCCAGACTTACAAGGTTTTTATCCAATAGGCATGGTAGGTGCTTCTAATGTTTCTTTTGATGTAGATGCTGCTACAGCTAGTACATTTTCTCAAGGAGAATTGGTGTTTGATCAATTGAAAATCACTTCCAATGAAACTACCAGCATTACCACACCGGGGACTGCAGGGCCGGATATAGATGCAGTTGAAGTATACTATTCCATTTCATGTCCTAACAGGGACAGCGATAGCGACGGCATACTGGACTACTTCGACCTTGACTCCGACAACGATGGCATATACGATCTATTGGAGGCGGGTCATATTGCAACAGATGCGAACAACGACGGAGTCGTCGACGGTATTCCTTTGGATTTCGGAGCCAACGGTTTCCTTAATGGCCTGGAATCGAGCGTTGATTCAGGTACACCTAATTACGTGGTACGTGATACAGATGCCGACGGCCGTATTGACTGTATAGAGCGGGATGCCGATGCCGATGGATGTTTTGACGTCTTAGAGGCTGGTTTCACTGACCCCGAATTTGATGGTGTTCTTGGTGCGATCATTACATCCGTTAATGGTGATGGATTGGTAACGAGCGGTTCGGATGGATATACTGGAACAAGTCCTTTCGTCACCAATGCATCTATTCAATCGGGATGCGCGGATAATGACAACGACAATATTTCAGACATCAACGATAGAGACGACGATAACGATGGGATATTAGATACTGATGAATGGAACTGTTCTTCCGCCATTCCTTCGTGGGAAACATCAGTAACGAACGGAACCTTATCCGCCGATTTCACTTCAACGGGTGGCGTGAGTGGAACGGTAATCTCTACATCCCCAACCTCTGGATTCTTCAATCCTGGTAGACCAACATACACTACTGTTGCGACAGGAATTCGAGCAAATCGTGGTGGCGGGTCTGGGGCTACAACCGTATGGCGCTTTGATCAACCTACTGCCATATCGGAGTTCATCGTTCTCGGAATCAAAACGACCTCTGGTGATGAGACACAGATCTTCAAGGCTTATGGTCAAAACGGACAAATGATTCCGTTCACATTCACTGCGACCAACGGTGGTGCGATCTCCGGTGACACCTTGTTAGGAGGGCCAACTACAAATTCAGCCCTTCAGTCTGATTTCACATTCAACTTTCTCGAACTTGTCGACAGTATCAGCGTTCGCTCCATAGGCTCCGTGGACTTTGTATTCATGCAATTGTCCAACGCCTGTCTAGGTGATTTCGATGCGGACGAAGTCCCAGATTACCTTGACCTCGATAGCGACAATGATGGGATCTACGATGTGTGGGAGGCTGGTCACGGACAAGCACAAAGCTCAGGAGCCATAAACGGTGGTGTCGATTCCTTTGGGATACCACTTAACGTGAGCAACGGAAGTGGTGGCATTAATTACCTCTATACCAATTCCGATGGTTCTGCGAACATTGACGCGTACTCACTTGACTCAGATGCAGATGGATGTTTCGATGTGATCGAAGCAGGGTACACAGACGCGAACCTTGACGGTATTCTGGGGTCTTTTCCCTTAACAGTAAATCCCTTAACTGGTCTTGTAACCTCAGGAGGGCCGTAATCAAACCTTGTATATCTATCCCAACCCTATAATATCACCTCTATACATATTTGAGCCCGTGCTAAATATTCCTTTCTGCCGTATGCCCGTTCGCCGATGGTAGAAGGCAATTGTAACTCTTTTGGTTTTTTTCCGTATTAAGAATCCAACAAGGAAGAAAATATGCGAATAAATGACCCCCCCGGTTCATTATCACACTGGCAATTGCCTATCCAATTCAAAAGCAGCACTATTCACTGACCTGAGCAGGCTCATGGTCCTGATCCAATTCTGCTTTCTTTCTTTACATGCTTGGTCGCAATGCAACGGATGTACAACGACTATATCTGGTGCCAGTGGTTCTACATTTACCGTGAATGTAGGGGAGAAACTGTGTCTTGCTGCTTCTGCTCAATTCACAGGGAGGGTTAGGCTTCAAGGTGGGGAACTTGAGAATTGTGCCACTGCTCCTCAGGATTTTGAAGTAATCCTCAACTCCTCTAGTACACCTGGTAGCAGAATCCTGAACCACGGCACAATGATCATAGCAGCCACATTCTGGGCCCTGGAACATACTACCACATTCGAAAATTACGGCACACTACACACATCTCCGATCTTTGAAGTAGCCACCAATTCTGTGTTCAACAACCATGGTATAGTTGATGGCATTCACTTGAATGCCGCTTCCACAGGACAATTCAACAATCATGGAGACATTAACTCCTTTGGCACTACGACTGTGTTTCCAGGAGGTATTATGGTCAACAGCCCATCGGGTACGTACAACGCCAACCGGCTGGACATTGACGGACTCTATACTAATCAGGGCACCGTCAACTTGATAGATGATTTCAGAATCAGATCATCTGGTCAGTTAATCAACGACGGCGGATGCATATTCACCAATGACTTTTTAATCCAGGGATCACTAACCGGTCTGACCTGTGGTACGATCACTGCCAACAATTCTACCGTCGTCGATAACATACCAGCACTGATCGAAGGTAACATTGCCATTGTGGATCTAAGCCCGCCTGCAAACGCACCGTTCGTCGATAGCAACAATGGCACGATAGATCCTTCTGTTAACTGGGTCAGCTGTGGTTGTCCCGGCTCAAATCCACCGGAGAACTGCAACAACGGGGTCGATGATGACGGAGATGGACTGATTGATTGCCTTGACCCAGATTGCAATGGCAACAGCAGTTGCCCGGATGCGGACAATGATGGGTTCTCCGACCTTATAGATTTGGATGATGATAACGATGGGATCCTAGACACAGATGAAAATCAGGTTTTATCGTTGGATGATGAAGTCTGGGCGACCCTTGATGACGGCAGCTTGTATAGAATAAAAGATCCACTGGGGGCTCCGGTCGTTTCCCTGATCGGCAATACAGGATTGCTCGGTGATATTGGTTTTAACTCAAAGGGGGTGTTGTATGCCGCCGGGTTCGCTCTTAATCAATTCTATACGATCGATACGGCCAACGCTAACCTTACACCTGTTCCTAATCCACCACAGGCACCAGCGCCGATCCTTACATTAGCACCGTATGCGTTGACATTCGATACCGCTGACATAGGTTACATCAGCTATGCTACATCAACGGAGATCTACCGTTGGGATCCAGCTACAGGAATCACAACACTGTGGGGGGTCCTTCCTGGAGTAATTGGTGGAGATTTTTTATTTCAAGGCGGTAAGTTCTTCGCCCTTGTAGAAGATGGTCTCGATATTTCTTTATATCGCTCAGATCTGGATGCGAACAATGATCTAATCGGTGGGTTCACCAAGATCACTCCTGTTCTTGACGGGGAAGCCTTCGGAATTGCCCGGACACTTGGAGGTGAGATCATTACTACTGTTGATTCCGATGGAGATACGCAACCAGAGTTAGAGCAACTCATTGTCAGTGGCACATCGGTGATAAGGGTTCCGATAAATAATACAGAAATACCAGTTCTGTCCAGTGCGATCTTCGGACTATCAGGAATATATGAGGCATTCGCTACGCTAGAAAAGGATTTCGACGAGGATGGGCTGGCAAACCATCTAGACCTTGATTCTGACAATGACGGCATTTACGATTGTGTGGAAGCCGGGCATGGAGAAGCGTTCGCAACAGGGCAATTGAATGGCGGGGTCGACTCTTTTGGCATACCACTTACCGTTAGTGATGGCTTGGGGGGTGTTACTTACACATTGGTCGATTCGGATTTGAACGGCGTGCATGACGCCATACAATTGGATGCAGATGCAGATGGTTGTTTCGACGTGGTTGAAGCGGGTTACAGCGACGCCAATAAGGATGGTTTCTTAGGGTCCTCGCCGCTTACGGTTGACCCTATAACCGGGTTGGTCACTTCGGGTGGACTCTGAAAGCTGAGGTAAATAAACATAGACATTTTCCCTTGCATAGAGCCGAAACGCGGTTTCGTGATTTTACGTATAAGCCAATACGGCTTCCCCCTCGTCTGCAGATATGACATCACTTCGACCAATACTGATCTGGATGATCCTATTCCTAGGATCATCTATCTCACGCGCTGCCACGTTCGTGGTTACCAGCACCATGAATAACGGAGCGGGGTCACTACGTCAAGCAATTCTGGATGCAAACGCTTCGAGCGGTGCTGATTCCATACTTTTCAGCATCGCGAGCGTAGGGGTAAAAACCATCACGCTCTCAAGTCCACTGCCTGATATCAATGAACAGTTATTCATCGATGGTTATAGTCAAGCTGGAAGTACCAGCAATACCCAAACACTTGGTTCGAATGCCGTGATCCTGATCGAGATCAGTGGCAACAACACAGTGGGTGTCGGTTTGCAGATCGATTCTGATGACTGTGGCATGCGCGGGCTCACCTTTAATCGATTTACCTCCTACTCGGTGATCATCGATTCTGGCGGAGACAACACAAGAATCACGGGTTGTCATTTCGGAATGAACCCCACAGGCACCGCAATTTCCGGCACGGGAAATGGCCTTCTGATCCAGTCCGCGGATAATACGATCGGAGACTTTGGGAATGGAGGACAAAACCGTTTTTCCGGTGCCAACACTCAAGCGGCAATCACCATATCAGGATCCAATGCTGCGCGTAATATCATCCGCAACAATCAGATAGGGCTGCACGCTGATGGAAGCAGCATACTAGGCGGCATTAACCACGGCCTGTTGATGGAAGCAGGAGCTAGGGATAACCAGATAGGGGAACACGGTAATGCTTTCAATTTCATAACCGGATGCACAGGGGCGGGAATTGTTGTTACAGGAAATACCACCACCAACAACGATATTAGGGGAAACCAGACCTTGAACAATGGTGGCTTGGGTATTGATCTGGGAAATGATGGTCTAACGCTAAACGACCTAGGTGATGGTGACAGTGGCCCTAATGGTCATTTGAATTTCCCAACCATTCTTAAAGCTTATACAGATGAGAATGGTCGGGTATATATACATCTGGACTATGACTGTGAACCCGGGTACACATACAGATTTGATTTCTATGCGAGCTCAACGGCTGATCCCAGCGGTCATGGCGAAGGTGCCGAATGGATCGGTACGGAAACTATTAACGCTGGTTCATCTAGCAACATAAATGAACATGTGACCGCTGGTCGGTGGATTTCCCTCCCAGGGGGAACCTACATTACTTGTACGGTTCATCAACATGGGGGTGATGGAACATCTGAATTTTCGCAAGCAGTTGCTGCGAGTGCAAACAGTTTGGTCGTAGCTAATAACAACGACATTGTGGATGGTAATACAACGAGTGTCATTGACTTGATCGACAACCAAGGTATAGATGGGATCTCTCTTCGCGAAGCGATTATTGCCTGCAACAATACCTTGAATGCCTGGACACCAGATTGGATCTTTTTTGATATTCCCGGTCCAGGGGTTCACACGATCTCTTTATCATCACCCCTACCTGACATATTGGGAGAAATTGGATTCGATGGATTTTCAGAACCTGGTTACAATGGCGCTCCTTCAGTGCATATAGATGGATCCGGCCTTGGGTCAGGTATCAACGGTTTCAATTCAAGAGGTAGTTGGCACTATTTTTATGCGCTGTCCATTACCGGTTTCAGCGGGGATGGTATCAACACTACGAGTAACTACGGAAGAGTAGCTGCCTGCTACATTGGTGTTGATCCGAATGGCACTACTTGCAACGGAAATGGAGGTGTTGGAGTGCGGGTCAATAATGCAAGCCATTGGGGTATTGGCGTTGATTGGACAAGTCATCCGAATGTTATCTCGGGAAATAGTGGAGGTGGAGTTATCCTTGAAGGGAACGGGGCTAGCAACAACGAAGTCATAAATAGTTACATCGGGACCAACGCTAATGGAAACGCATCGTGCGGCAGTCAACCAAATGGAATCATCGTGCGCAACGGGGCTAATGTAAACCAGCTGGGTTCTTACGATCCAATTGATGAATTAGTAGTGAGCGGCAACACAAATGACGGTATCCTAATCACCGGCGATGATACTGATTTTAACAAAGTATTGAAGACCTTTGTCGGTGTGGGGCCGAATGGTTCTGTCTCGGTCCCTAATGGAAGAAATGGTATTTCACTTCTCAATGAATCTTTTCTGACCCGAGTTGGCGAGCCCAACTTTGGTAATGTCATCTCATCAAACAACGACAATGGCGTATTGATTCAGAGTGATGGCAATGCGCTTTGGGATAATATCATTGGCCTTGCCGCGGACGGAAATACGGCTCGGGGAAATGGACTGCACGGAATTGTGGTCGTACAATCCTCCAATACGATAATTGGTGGATCCAACCCCAACGACGGAAATGTGATTTCCTCAAATGAGGATAGCGGTATCGAGCTCTGGACTCCATCATGCGCTCCTTGCGGTAATGATATCAAGGGAAATATCATTGGCTTGAATGCGGATGGCAATGCTGACCGAGGAAACAGAAATCAAGGAATTTCTCTTTTAGATGCAAATGGCAATATCATTGGAGGGGGCAACTCTGGTGAAGGCAACGTGATCTCAGGAAATGGCAAGAATGGTATTAACGTATCAGCACCGAACGGCGACAACAATGTCATACAAGGCAATTTCCTTGGAACGGATGTTAGCGGAACGATCGCGATAGGAAATGATCAAGACGGAATTGCATTATTCAGCGGCCCTGAAAACAATTTGATCGGAGGAACATCACCTGGCGAAGGAAATGTGATTTCAGGAAACGAAGGAGATGGCATTGAACTTTTCGGATGCGACCAGAACACGATCCAAGGGAACATCATTGGCTTAGGGGCTGATGGAGACACAACACTAGGCAATACATATTATGGCATTCACCTCCTTGCAAGCTCTCCCAACAACATCATAGGAGGGTCCGTTGCCGGTGCCGGAAACGTGATCTCGGCAAACGGGCTATCTGGTATGATCGCGACCAGCAACTCTTCTGGGCTAGTTGTGCGGGGCAACTTTATTGGAAGCGATCTAAGCGGGAATCTGAGTCGGGGAAATAACGGCCACGGAATCTTGCTCCTAAGTAGTAACAATTCAATCGGGGACACTTCCGTAGGAAGTGGGAATACCATTCTTGGGAATTCGGGTGATGGGATCCATATCGAGGTGAGCGCTTCATCCAATACACTGCTTGGAAATAGCATACGTGACAACGGGGAATTGGGCATTGACCTAGCGCCGAACGGGGTCTCCGCTAATGACCTTGGTGACGGTGATAGTGGGGCGAATCTTGGCATGAATTTCCCGGTTATCACTTCCGCCATTGCCGTTGGATCAATCTTGACTGTTGAGGGTACCGTTAATTCAGAGGCGAACACCAACATACGGATCGAACTCTTCGGCTCGGAAACGGAAGATCCAAGTTCACATGGAGAGGGAGCAACTTATTCCGGCTCTACGACCGTTACTACCGACGGTGCGGGGAACGCATCGTGGCAACTGATTTTATCTGGTTCGGTGACGGGCCAGTTCGTGAGTGCAACAGCCACCACTGCGGTGGGTTCTACGTTTATCAACACCTCTGAATTCTCCAACACATTGGAGATCGTTGTCGCAGAGGTTTGCGATGACGGTATTGATAACGATGGTGACGGGCTGATCGATTGCCTTGATCCTGATTGCAATGGATTCATTTCTTGTCCGGATCTCGATGGTGATGGCGTGAACAATGCGCTGGATCTTGATGATGACAACGATGGAATCTTGGACTTGGATGAATGCATGAAGCCAGTCTCTGGATCGGTCAACTCCTCGGACTTAGTTTTCAGCATCACTGGTAGTATGAGTAGTGGTGCTCCGAAGGTGCTTGACAGTATTGCAGTGTTCGGCATCAACTATTCGAACTTGATGTTCCCAGACCAGTACGTAGCAAATTTTCCCAATCTTCCAGACTCCGGGCGAGTACGGATCCGTCGAGATGGAACTAACTTGGCAACATTGTCGACCGCATCGAATTGGTCCGGTGATGCTCTCGCCGCCTTCCAGAGCAGCAACTTAAATCACTATCAGAGTTTTGACGAGGGCGCCATGGACAACATTACGTTTTATGAACTGGGTTACACTACACCAATCCGTGTGACTGGTGAAACTTACATCATGTTCTCAGAGCGTGGCGGAAACAATCAAGTCATTATCCACGCATTTGGGTCCAACAGAGAACTCCACGGTTCCCTCTTGGTTAACACAACCGATTACGTATCTACCCCCTACCCGAATGAAAATACTGAGTTGATCCACCTAGCTATTTATCCATTAACCGATATATCAACTGCAGGAGACAGTATCGCATTCATTCGAGTTTACTTGTTGGGGTCAGGCCCAAATAACGACGGCGCAGATGGCAAAGTCTTCTTGTTCGGAAATACGTCAGCGTCAGTCGACCTCTTGACAAACTTCGATACCGATGGGGTTTTAAACTGTCGTGATCTAGATAGCGATAATGACGGTATTTACGATTGTGTTGAGGCCGGACATGGGCAGTCGTTCACGAATGGGCAACTCACTGGTGGAGTCGACCTTTGGGGCATACCCCTTTCTGTGAGTGATGGCCTGGGTGGCGTTACTTACACATTGGCCGATTCGGATTTGAACGGCATGCATGACGCCATACAATTGGATGCAGATGCAGATGGTTGTTTCGACGTGGTTGA
>CAZPEQ010000019.1:0-14892 GCA_964585605.1 uncultured Weeksellaceae bacterium
GGCACACTGGTGTTACCATGGCAGATGTGAATAATGATGGCTTCGTGGACATCTACGTTAGTCGTGCCGGTTGGTACAAAGAGCCTGAAACGAGCGAACTTACTTTACATTAACAACGGAGACCTGACCTTCACTGAGCGAGGCGCGGAATTCGGTGTGGCAGACACAACCCGTTCCACCCATGCTGCATTCTTGGACCACGACCGAGACGGTGACTTGGACCTCTACGTGATCAACACGCCTTTACAAGGTGAGTTCACCTTGAATAGTAAAGAGGTGAAGGACATGGTGGCTAAACACGTTTCACCCAGCGATCGTTTGTTTCGCAATGACAACGGTCACTTTACGGATATAACGGCCCAATCGGGTATGTGGAACATGGGTTACGGTTTAGGACTTTGCGTAAGCGACCTGGACAAGAACGGTTATCAGGATCTGTATGTCGCTAACGACTATATCGAACGCGACAATTATTACCTGAACAAGGGTGGACGTTTTGAAGAACGCGCCTTGCAGCAAATGCGCCATATTTCCAACTTTGGTATGGGCTGCGATGCGGCTGATATTAATAATGACGGTTATCCTGATCTACTGGTAGTTGATATGGTAAGTGCAGATCATGTGCGCAGTAAGCGCAATATGGGTGCCATGAACCGAGATAAGTTTTGGCGCGCCAACAAAGCCGGATACCATTTGCAATACATGTTCAACACCTTACAACTCAATAACGGCAACGGCACGTTCAGTGAGATCGCGAACATGGCGGGTATCTCCAAAACAGATTGGAGTTGGGCACCGCTTTTTGCAGACTTTGATAATGATGGGCATAAGGATCTGCTTGTAACCAATGGCTACAAGCGCGACATGCGTGACAATGATTTCAGGAAGAGAGCTGATGAACTGAAAGCGCAAAAACAAGGCAAGGTCACCTTCGACGAAGTGCTGTCCCTCGTGCCAACAAATAAAGTGCGCAACTACTTGTACAAGAACAACGGCGATCTAACATTCACTGATGTTTCTAAAGATTGGGGCTTTACCAATTCAATCAACTCCAACGGAGCAGCCTATGCTGATCTCGATCGTGACGGAGACTTAGACCTCGTGATCAACAACATGGATGCGCGGGCGGAGATCTTTGCGAATAACTCACGCGATCAAAACGAGCATCATTATGTACAGCTTGCCCTGAATGGCGCGTATACAGCTGACGGACAAGGAGCGAAAGTCACCGTTCACACGAAGCAGGGTATTCAATTTCAAGAAGTCATTTCTACCCGTGGTTACCAATCCAGCGTTGAACCGGTTTTGCATTTTGGGCTAGGTGCACAAGATGCCGTTGAAAGCGTGGAAATCGAATGGCCGGACAACACGACCTCATCTTTTTCGGACATCAAGATTGATCAACTCAATGCACTTGACGGTGGATCAAAAGGTGGTGGTAAGTCCAACGCCGTGCAGCCTTTGTTTGCAGAAACCCCGCGCGGAGGTACTTACTTCAATCATGAAGAGAACGAGTATGATGACTTCGACGTTGAAGTACTTCTTCCGCATAAGCTTTCAGAATTGGGCCCCCACTTGAGTCAAGGGGATGTGAATGGCGATGGTCTGGAGGATATCTTCATTGGCGGTGCGCGGGAGCAAGCAGGTCAACTATTACTAGGGCAAGGCAATGGCAGCTTTAAAAAATCAGCATCTGCTCCTTGGAAGGCGCATAAAGGCAGTGAGGATCTTGGTTCCTTGTTCTTTGACGCCGATGGTGATGGAGACCAAGACCTGTACGTTGTTAGTGGCAGTAACGAACTGACCTTGCACTTTGACCAATACCACGATCGGTTGTATATGAATGATGGAAGGGGGAATTTCTCCTACTCTGCTACGAGCTTGCCAAATATGCAAACCAGTGCAGAGCGCATTGCGGCGGGGGATATTGATAAAGATGGTGACTTAGATCTCTTCGTTGGAGGAAGAGGTATACCCGGCCAGTACCCCAAAGCTGCTCGTTCTTACTTGTTGCAGAATGATGGAACGGGCAAATTCAGCGACGTCACAAACGACTTGGCACTAGAACTACTTAACCCAGGATTGGTAACCGACGCGGTTTTCACCGATCATGATGGAGATGGCGATGAAGACCTTTTCGTTGTTGGTGAATGGATGACCTTAAGCCTATACGACAATACAGATTTCGGCCTTGTAAAAAAGCAAATGCCTGAGTTTGACAACACAGAAGGTTGGTGGTTCAGCATTAACAAAGGCGACATTGACGGGGATGGAGACGAGGACCTGATCGCGGGCAACCTAGGGATGAACAATAAATTCCACCCAACTAGTGTTGACCCCTTGCATGTGTATTGGAACGACTTCGATAACAATGGCAAAGGAGATATCGTATTGGCCAAGCAAAAAGACCAAAAACTACTTCCTGTGCGCGGCCGGGAATGTTCAAGTGAACAGTGTCCTATGATACTCGACAAATTCCCTTCTTACAACGGCTTCGCAAATGCCTCCTTGGAGCAGATATACAGCCCGGAAAAGATCAGTAGCGGATTGCACTTGCAAAGCAAAACATTCGTTTCTTATATGCTGATCAACGATGGCAAAGGGCACTATGAAAAGAAGGCCCTGCCTAACCTTGCGCAGATATCGCCGATCATGGGTGCGGCCATCGCGGACTTGAATAACGATGGCCACATGGATGTTGTTGTGGCGGGCAACCTCTGGGGTGCTGAGGTAGAAACGGTACGTTACGATGCCGGAAATGGCTTGATCATGTTAGGGGATGGAACAGGGGAACTTAAGCCCATGAGTGTTATGGAAAGCGGCCTCTTTGCAGCACGAAATGTTAAGGATGTTATTGTTGCAAACAACGGTACGCCAGTAATCGTTGTAGCAAATAACAACGACGCCATTCAGCTCTTTAAACTTTCTTCCCGGCGGACACAACTTAGTTACTCACCTGAATGAAAAACCGCGCAGCCCAACTTTTCCTTCTTGCGCTTACATCTTACCTCTTCATAACCTGTAACGACGATGCGGGTGTCGTGGAAGAGACTTCAACTGAACCCGTTGTTGCTGCCGATCCGAATGCGCTGTTGGAGCTGCTGCCGAGCGAGCAGACGGGCATTTCCTTCACCAACACGATAACGGAAACCCCTGAACTGAGTTACTTCACCTACCAATACATCTACAATGGTGGCGGTGTTGCTGCAGGCGATATCAATAACGATGGGCTCGTGGACCTCTATTTCACGGGAAATATGGTAGGCGATAAACTCTACCTGAACAAAGGGAATATGGAGTTTGAGGATGTGACTGAAAAAGCGCTACCCGGTCTTCCCAATACATGGCATCAAGGAGTTACCATGGCAGATGTGAATGCTGATGGCTTTTTGGACATCTACGTATGCCGATCAGGATATTTTGATGAACCCGATAAGACCAGTAATTTATTCTGGGTGAATAACGGTGACGGCACATTCACAGAAAGAGCATCTGAATATGGTATAGCGGATACTACACATAGCACGCAAGCCGCGTTTGTTGATATTGAAGGTGATGGTGATCTGGATCTATTTGTCATGAACACGCCCTTGCACAGTAAGGGCATCTCCAACGTGGCGCGGCAGCAATTGATCAGTAAAGGCATATCCCCTTCTGACCGTTTGTTTAGAAACGACAACGGTGTGTTCACCGACGTGTCTGTTTCATTTGGGATACGCAATTACAGTTACGGACTTGGGCTTGGTATTGGAGATATGAACCAAGACGGACTTCCTGACATCTACACAGCCAACGACTACGACCTGCCCGATTTCATGTATGTGAATAGGGGCGACAAATTCGTGGAAGAATTGCAACAACGCACCCGCCACATTTCCAATTTCGGTATGGGTTGCGACATAGCGGATTACAACAATGATGGTTTGCTAGACATCATGGTCTTGGACATGGTGAGTGAAGATCATGTGCGCAGTAAAATGAACATGGCCGGCATGAGCACAGAACGTTTTTGGAAACTGGTGCGGATCGGTTATCACAAGCAATTCATGACCAACACCTTGCAAATGAACAATGGCAACGGCACGTTCAGTGAAATCGGTCAACTCGCTGGTGTGTCCCAAACCGATTGGAGCTGGAGCGCGCTTTTTGCAGACATGGATAATGATGGGTGGAAAGATCTGCTCGTTACAAATGGGTACAAGCGAGATGTGCGTAACAACGATTTTGTCGGCAAATTCGAAGGCTACCTTGAAACCTCTGACAAGGCGAAGTTTGGCGAAATAATGGATCTCATTCCTACGACACGGATCAAGAATTACGCGTTTCGGAACAAGGGAGACCTGACCTTCGACAATGTCTCCGACTCCTGGGGATTAACACTCCCGGTCAATAGTAATGGCATGGCCTATGCTGATTTGGACAATGATGGAGACCTGGATCTGGTAATCAACAATATCGATGAACCCGCCAGCATCATGAAAAATAAAGCTTCGGATAATGGAGCACACTATTTACGGTTCAAATTGCGAACCGGGAAACGAGATGCCCTAGGAACGCAGGTTACCATTTGGCAGAACGGTCAGCAACAGTACCAGGAGCTGGTTGCTACGAAAGGGTATCAAAGTAGCATGGAACCCATTGTCCATTTTGGACTTGGCAATAACACTGCCGTTGATTCCATTCGAATCAAATGGCCAAATGGCATGAGTCAACTCATAGGCGAAACCGCCGCCGACCAAGTAGTGACCTTAGAAGAAAATGGCAAACAAGTGAGAAGCACTTCGCCAGCAGTTCCCTTGCTGCAATACACCGAAGCAAAAGGGCTTTCGTTTAAGCACGCCGAAGACCCTTACAACGACTTCAGCAAAGAAGTTCTTTTGCCTCACAAGTACAGCACACAAGGGCCGCACATTAGTACGGCTGATGTAAATGATGACGGCCTGGATGATCTTTTCATCTCCGGCGCACACCTGCAGGCCAGCGAACTTTACGTGCAAAGAAAGGATGGCTCATTTCGCAGGCAGTTCGATCAACCTTGGGAATTTCATGCACTACAAGAACAGATCGGTTCAGCGTTCTTCGATGCGGATGGGGATGGGGACCAAGACCTGATCGTCCTAGCCGGAGGCAATCAGCATGATGTGCGAAGCGAAATGTACAGGCACCGTTTCTACCGCAATACCGGTAACGGAAAATTCGAATACGATGAAAATGCACTGCCTCCTATGGCAACAAGTGCAGGGAGGTTAGCTGTTGGTGATGTGAATGGCGATGGCATTCCGGATCTGTTCATAGGTGGTAGGATCACGCCGGGTATCTATCCTTTTGCGCCGCGATCGTACCTCTTGGCCAATGATGGTACAGGAAATTTCATTGACGTTACATCAATTCGAGCGCCAGACCTCATGGGGCCTGGCTTGGTAACCGATGCCGCGTTCGGTGATATTGATGGGGATGGAGACAATGATTTGATCATTTGTGGCGAATGGATGCCGATGAGTATCTATGAGAATAATGGTCAAGGCTTTGTTAATGTAACGGACAAGTATGGGCTCGCTCAAACTACTGGCTGGTGGAAGAGCCTCAGCTTAGTCGATATTGACAACGATAACGACCTAGACATCATTGGTGGGAACATCGGGCTCAATAACAAGTTCGCATGTGACCAGGAACACCCCTTACATGTTTATTGGGGAGATTTTGACGATAATGGCCGAAGTGATATCGTTCTGGCCAAAGAAAAGGGTGCCAAGCAACTTCCAATTCGCGGACGGGAATGCAGCTCAGAACAATGTCCTAACATAGAACAGGATTTTCCAACGTTTGAAGCATTCGCTCATGCTGATCTGGTCGAGATCTACAGTGAAGAGAAGCTCCAAAAGGCCTTGCACTTAACGGCTACACATATGGCCTCTACGGTTTTCATCAACCAAGGAGGAGAGTACACGTTAAACGAATTGCCTAACCTCGCTCAAATAGCTCCGCTGAATCAGATTATTCCTATTGATGCCAATGGGGATGGATTCATGGATCTCATAGCAGCAGGAAATGACTGGGATGCGGAAGTGGAGACGATCGCACACGATGCAGGAACCGGCGTGGTGCTGATCAATCAAGGAGGCGATGGCACTTTCCAAGCAATACCGGGACACAAATCAGGCCTAGTAGCATGGAACCATGTAAAGGATCTTGCTTTGATCAAGCGATCAGGTACACCCAACTTGCTCATTGCGAACAACAATGGCCCTATCGAGGTCTATGCTATCCAAGTTGCGCGTTAGGCCCTTAGTTAACCTTTCGACAAACTGAACGAGAAGCGGGTTCCTTTCTCAGGCACACTAACAACGGTTATGGCATGGCCATGTGCTTCTATAATGTGCTTCACAATTGCCAAGCCTAGCCCAGAACCGCCCTCATGCCGGGAACGGCTACTACCCACACGGTAAAACCGTTCAAATAAACGGGGCAAATGTTCCTCGTCTATGCCAATACCATCGTCCGTCACTTCAATCATTATGCGATCGTCTACCGGATAACTAGCAATGGACACCTTCCCTCCTCCTTTACCGTACTTGATCGCATTGCCAATTAAATTGGCCAAGACCTGAGCAATACGTGAAGCATCGCATAGAACAATCGTATAAGGGTCTACCTTGTTCTCTGCTATGATCTCAGCCTTTTTCCCAAGGAGTTTCATCTGGGCTAGCAAACTATCAACCAGTTCGTGCAGATCCACCTGCTCTAATTCCAAATGCAATACCCCTTCTTCAAGTCGGGTAATCGTGTCCATATCTTCGACAATACTCGTAAGGCGATCAACACCGTCTGATGCGCGTTCCAGAAAATTCCGATTCACGCTTTCGTCTTCTAACCCTCCTTCTAGCAGCGTTAATATGTACCCTTGAATACTGGTTATTGGCGTTTTCAATTCATGTGCTAGATTCCCAATGAACTCTCGCCGATACGTTTCGCGCTCCTCCAACTCCTTTATCTCCTCTTGTTTTTCATTGGCCCACTCCTGAACATCTTCAGAAACCTGTCCGAGCACATCTTCGTTCATGGCCAACTGACTTGATTTCCTCGTTTTTAATTCGTGTACCGTCCGGTGGATCTGATCAACTCGGCTCTGCACAAAACGACTGATACCATAAGAGATAGAAAAAAAGCTGATGCAGAAGACCAAGATCACAACAGGGAGAACATAGAACGGTCTCCAACCTGTTTCCAAGATGTAGGGTACAAACCACGCGATCACACCCACCACCACAGCTATAAACAAGGCTGCATACTTCGCCACACTTCGAGGTGTTAGTCGGCCACTCATCACGAGTCAAATTTAGCCGTTCATCTGGCATGAAGAAGAGGCACGACAAGCAGACTGTATAATTTGTTAATATTGTGTAGCAAATTTCTTTTGACTAACTTCACTAAACGAAACCCCACATCGGATAAACTAAACATGAACAGAGCGCCTATAACTTAGCAACATAAGTATTTGTTTACCCGAGTGATAACCCCCACACTCACAATGCTCACAACATTCCCCCTCGCCAAAAGCGCACAAGCTGCTTTTGATGTATTGCAAAACGACGGTACTGTCGTACTGCCATCCAAACTTGGATACGGATTCCTCGCCATTAGTTCTAAAGCCGTTGAACGGCTATACGATCTCAAAGATCGGCCGAAGACTAAGCCCAGTGGAATACTAGCTACTCCTACTATTTTCAAAGCGATCACCAACTCCCGTTTCGCCGAAAAGGTCCATAAACTCAACTACCCAGTAGGAATTCTTGAAAGTCCCGTGGCCGACCATCCGGCGGTAATCAAATTACCTCGCATTACCAAACAGAATGGCCGCGTCGCCTTTTTCTTCCATATGGATCCCTTCTTTGAGGAGCTGGCTGATCATGCCTGGGAACATGGTGAACTGATCACCATTACCAGTGCAAACAAGGCAGGAACAGGTAATTGTATGCGCTACGATGATATCCACCCAGATATCAAGGCTGGAGCAGATCTGATCATTAATAATGATCAGTTAACCTGGTTCAACGAACGCAAGAACATTGATCCGATTACGGCTTCGCTAATCGACCTTCGAGAAGGTAAAATGCTCCGGAAGGGCATCTTCTCGGCTCGGATCAAAGCCTTAGCCGTAGAGCAGAACATGATTACCGATCACTTGCCCGCCAAGAGCAGTCCGCTCGTCGTGCAGAAATATTATCAGTCCTGTATCTACTTGATCGCAAGTGCTGAAAAGACCTACCAGCGGATTCCAACTATTCGCAACGTAGACTGCTTGGTACTTGACCTTGAAGACGGATGCCCGGCTGATAGAAAAGAACGAGCACGTCAGCTCATCGCGGAATATGCTGCGAAAGACACCTTCGATGATAATTACGTAGCAGTTCGGCTAAATGGCTTAAGCACCCTTGAATTGGAGAAAGACCTGCAGGTGGACTACACGCCAAAGATCCGTGGGTTTGCACTGCCCATGCTCCAGAACGCAGAAGACGTTCACCGATTTGAACGAAAGATCGCTGCTATGGAAAAGCGACTTGGCCTGCCAGATAAGACCTTCAAGCTATTCCCAATTATTGAAACCGCTGAGGCCCTAAGCAATGTAGATGCCATTGCAAAAGCCTCTGAACGCAGTGTTGCCATGTTCTTAGGACATGCTGATCTCTTTGGCGAACTCTACTCCAAGCGCAACAAAGAGAACCTCCATACCGTACGCATGCTGTACTTAAAAGCCGCGCGTGCTGCAGGCATTGCTGCTTTTGACACTCCGTGGGAAAATGTAAAAGACCTGAACGGGTTAGAAGAAGATGCGAAGGATGGCCAAGCGATCGGCTTGGATGGGAAAGTCGCCTTAAGCTTCGAACAATTGGAAATAATCAATCGAACTTTCGGGCTTAGCACAGAAGAGAAAGAGACCTACGAGCGCTTATTAAGCAAGTATACAGGGGGTTGTCAGATCATTGAAGGTGTCTTTGTGGCACCGCCTATCGTCAAGCGTTTCCGCCAAGAACTAAAAAAACGTGTTTATGACTCTTTACGTCTTACAGGCGACTCAACCCATGGCAAGACAATCAGTTACGGACTAGACTACCGCAATGCTTTTCCGGGGCAGATCATTCAAAGCCCATACGAAACCACAGTCGATGAGTCATTCATCACACAGTGGCAATCGATGGTGCAAACCGGTAATCCGCTTGAAACCAGTCGGCATTTTTGCGAACAACTAGGCATGCATGGGCGACTGATCCCTTTCCATAATTTAGTCAACCTCGGCCTGTGTCTCATCGTTGAAACCTTCTCCGAGTCCAGCCTATTTCACTTGGGCATAAGTAATGTGGTTTACGAGTACCCTGTATACGCAGGTGATACCGTGCGATCGGTCATGATCATTGATGATATCGTTCCTTCTTCCAATAAGAAGTACACCATCTTCAAAACACGTATGATCATGGTCAATCAGAATAATCAACGGGTGGTTAGTATGAACCGGAATTCCTTGTTCAAATACATTTTGCCTAGTGATCTTAAACCAGCACGGGAACAAAAGCGACATGCAGATTTTCGCTTGTTCGCTCAAAAAGGGGAAGCACATTTGCGCGCTTCTATCTTAAGTGCTGTGAAGCGAATAGACCACCCTATGCTAAAGAAGCAACCCGCATTCAAAACCAAGGAGTTGATACTCCACAGCCTTGCACGACCCATGGGTTTAAGCAATAGTTTGGCGTACAGCACACTTTACAAAAACACGCATCCTTTACATATTAACTCTGCTCGATATGGTATGGATGGGTTGGTCGTTTGCGGCGGTTTCATCATACCCGTCATTCACGGAATTGCCAGTAGGGATATTCGTTTCGCCATGGATCAGGAGATCGTTGACACCATGCACATCAACAGTATCCATCATGAGGATTGTATAGGCGCCATGTCATACATCGTTGATAGGGAAGAGCGCATGGACGGTATTGAGTGCCTGACCATACGCACATTCGGGTTGAAGAACATCGATGCGGAGCGAGACCTAAAAGATTTAGATATCCCCAATGAACTACTCCAAAGTAATCAGATCAAACCACGGGAGATCGAACTTATCTGTAAGACATACGCGCCAGAACTTCACCACAAAATATGTGCGCGTATGACGTGGAAGATTTGGAGAAAGATGTGATCTTGGGAGAGGCGCCCGCTGGGATAAG
Source organism: uncultured Weeksellaceae bacterium (assembly GCA_964585605.1). Lineage (GTDB taxonomy): Bacteria > Bacteroidota > Bacteroidia > Flavobacteriales_F > PHOS-HE28 > CAZPEQ01. The sequence continues at coordinate 10,218 of CAZPEQ010000019.1, forward strand.
GTTGCTTAGTGGGCGCAGCCAAGTTTACAATCAAGGTATGACCAATTCCGGTGTTTCTACCACGTTGCTGAGATGAAATGCCCGATCTGCCAATTGAATAGAATACTTCACCGTATCAAATGGTGAGAGAGGATCTGTTGGAAAGGGTGTTAATGCAATGGATATCTCTCCCTCTAAGGATTTATTCTGGCCCGTAGGTGTAATCACCGGAATTCGGTACCTATAAGGAAGTTGCAAGTTGATCTGCTGCCAAACCCCATTCTGCTTCTCGAAATACTCTACGAACAGGTTGTGGAAGAAGGTTTGCCCTGGGGCAAACTGCCCCGTAGTATCACTATCTGTCAGACCAATATCACCGTCACCGTCTTGAAACGCAAAAACCAACGCAGCCGAATCTGTGAACTGGGTGATGGAAACGAACTCAACAGAAGGTTCAGGAGGAAGCTCATCTATCTGTAAACAGCCTGCGCTTAGGAACAACCCTAAACCGAATAGCATTACTTTTCCCTGAATTTTCATCCGTGCAACACAAAATTAACGCAGAAAAGGGGCATTTTATGCAAGTATTGGGGAATACGGACATTTTCTCGATTGAAAGCGATGACGCATTCGACGCCCATGCATTGCGTCTTTTTCATCTACATGCTGCTGAAAACAAGGTATATCAGGCCTTTTTAAAGGGTTTGAACATCAACGTACAGGATGTTGAGCACGTCGATCAAATACCCATGCTACCCATTGAGCTTTTCAAGAAGCACAGAATTTTGTTAGGAGATCCCAATCTTCCCGCTGAAACAGTTTTCCGTAGTAGTGGCACATCAGGTCTTACCCAAAGTGAACACCATATTGCCAATATAGACATCTACGAACAGAGTTTCACGCATGGGTTTGAGTTGCACTATGGTCCTGTTGAACAGTATAGGATCTTAGCTTTATTACCGTCCTACTTGGAGCGTAATGATTCTTCATTAGTGCACATGGTCAACGAATTGATCAAGAGTAGCAACGATGAATTGAGTGGCACTTACTTGGATCAATATCACCGATTAACGAGCATACTTCAGCGCTCAGAAGAAGAAAAACAACCCACTTTGCTCATTGGTGTAAGCTTTGCCCTGTTAGAACTGGCGGCACAAGCACCGATGCAGCTAAATCATACGACCCTAATTGAAACGGGGGGTATGAAAGGTCGACGCAAGGAGATGGTGCGCGAAGAGCTTCACCAAACCCTGACCGATGCATTCGGCGTATCTGCAATCCATTCTGAATATGGCATGACTGAGTTACTGTCACAAGCATGGAGCAGCGGGAACGGCTCATTCACTGCGCCTCCCTGGATGCGTGTATTTACAAGAGACACAACAGATCCTTTAGTGCCCGCAGCGATTGGTAAAACAGGCGGATTAAACGTGATTGACCTTGCGAATGCCTACTCTTGCCCATTCATAGCCACTGAGGACTTAGGCAAAGTGCATAAGAACGGGCAATTCGAAGTACTTGGCAGGTTCGACCAGAGCGATGTACGCGGTTGCAACCTGCTGGTGATCTGATCAGCCGATCTCAACCAGAAAATAATTCTTCTTCCCTTTCTGCAACAGGATGAACTGATCATGCAGTAGGTCATTTGTAGTGATGGTCAGTTGATCGTTGACTTTGACCCGATTCACCGAAATACTGTTCTGCTTCAACTCGCGTCGGGCTTCACCCTTGCTGCTTAAGAAACCACTGGCCTCTGACAACAGGTCTATAACACCAATACCCTCTTCTACTGCTTTGCGTGCCACCTTCGCCTTAGGAATCGTGCCTCCTATGTCCTTGATCAAGCCTACAGATAGCTTTTGCAGTTCTCCTTCTTGTCCCTTCCCGAATAAAACCTCCGAAGCCAATTGGGCAGCTGCCAAATGTGCTTCGCCGTGAACACGTTTTGTGATATCCACCGCCAAGGTCCGCTGTAACTCCTGCATATGGGGAGCTTCCTGATGCCTTGCGATCAACTCATCTACACTGCCTTTCTCCCACATCGTAAAGATCTTGACGTAATTCTCCGCATCCTTGTCTGTTGCGCGCAGCCAAAACTGGTAAAACTCATAAGGTGAAGTTCGTTCTCCATCAAGCCACACATTCCCTGATTCACTCTTACCGAATTTAGAGCCATCTGCTTTCGTGAGCAATGGCGTTGTAACGGCAAAGGCATCTCCGCCACCCATGCGTCGTATCAACTCGGTACCAGTCGTGATATTTCCCCATTGGTCAGACCCACCCATTTGTAAGGTGACTCCCCGGTGTTCATTCAACCACTTGTAATCATAGCCCTGCACTAGTTGGTAGGTGAACTCTGTAAAACTCAGGCCTGTTTCCAAGCGATTTTTTACGGAATCCTTGGCCATCATGTAATTCACACTAATGTGCTTGCCAACATTTCGAATAAAATCCAAGAAGTTCATCTCCTTGAACCAATCATAATTGTTTACCAACTCCGCTTTATTTTCGCCTTGTTCAAAATCGAGAAACCGCTCCAACTGCATTTGTATGCACGCTTGATTATGTCGCAGCGTTTCCTCGTCAAGTAATTTCCGTTCTTCGCGTTTGCCACTTGGATCACCAACCATACCGGTGGCCCCGCCCACCAATGCGAAAGGTTTGTGCCCACTGCGCTGAAAATGGACCAAGATCATGATCTGCACGAGGTTTCCGACATGCAGAGAATCAGCGGTTGGGTCAAAACCGATATAACCTGATCGCATGCTCGCGCTCAAATGCTCACCAACCTCGGGCGTGCTGTCTTGCAACATCCCGCGCCATGCTAATTCTGCTATGAAATCCTTCTCCATCTGCATGCGGCAAAGTTAGCGCTGGCATTGGGAACTGGTATACCTGAGATCAAGATGAACTCGTTAGACGTTCTGCTTGAAGATCGCGGGAACCTAATCGTACATCCTTCCTACCTTGCCGCACGAATGGATCTGGTAACCGGAGCAACAGGTATCGTTGGCGCGCATGTGGTTTGCGAACTACTACAGGAAGGTCGATCCGTTCGTGCAATTGCCCGTGGTCACAAAAAGACCGAACACCTACACCAGGTGTTGAGCCACTACGGATTAGCCCGCGAGCAGTATGCAGATCGCCTTGAGCTTATTGATGCAGATATATTGAACGTAAGCGACGTTTCTTCCATGGTTCAAGGCATTGAATACCTATACCATGCAGCGGCTATGGTATCCTTTGCCCCACATGAAAAGGAATTGATGTGGAAAGTGAACGTAGAAGGAACCGCTAATCTGGTCAACGCAGCGAGTCAACACGGTGTCAAACGTTTCTGCCACGTGAGCTCGGTGGCCTCTATAGGTCGGCATCCAGGGGGCGAACTGAGCAACGAATCAACGCTGTTCGAAGAAGCTGCCCATGTTTCTCCATACAGTTACACGAAGTATTATGCAGAATTAGAAATACACCGTGGCATAGCCGAAGGCCTTGACGCCTTTATGGTCAACCCCTCTGTGATCATTGGCCCTGGTCTGAAAGACCAAAGTTCCATGGCGTTGGTAGACAAGGTGAGCAGAGGTACTGGATTCTACCCTATAGGTGGCGCTGCTATCGTAGATGCCCGCGATGTCGCTCACACATTGATAGTTGGTTCCACACAAGCGGAACAGGGCGAGCGTTATTTGTTAGTAGGAGAACATACACCGTACAAAGATCTGTTTGCGCGTATCGCCAAAGCGGCCGGCATTAAAGCACCTACTCGAAAAATATCCCCTATGATCTTGCGGCTTGCCGCACGCGTTGAATCCGTTCGTAATTTCTTCTTCAAAAGCACACCACTGGTCACGAAGTACACCGCGCACAGCGCTTCTTCCCATTACCGTTACGATAATTCCAAGGCACAACACGAATTGGGTATCACCTTTATAGGAATAGATGAGGCCTTGCGCAACGCCTTGGCGTTTCGGAATCGGTAAGTCATGCAACAGCACAGGTGAATTGAAGGCAGTTTTTAGAAATCGAGAATCGCTACTAGATGAGCATTCAGCCAACATCAGGCAGCGCTTAAAATCAGAGTAAACTACAGGAGCGCAATGAAATTGTACTTCCCCCAATGGCAAGGTGCAGGAACCGGCGCCGGAATTGAAGCTGGTGCGCAAGCAATACTGCGATATTTAAACGACCCCGATGTGCACACCGTTTCATTGAACACAGGAACGGCAAACAAATGGAAAGAGCAGGTACACCACGTGAACAACTTCCATGCGATCTATGATCAGCTTGCACGTTTACATGCATACATCAGTGAACAGCAGCCGGTTGCCATTCAAACCATCGGGGGTGATTGTGGTATGGAAATCGTTCCTGTATCCTTCTTAAACAGCATTTACGATGATCTGGGTGTGATCTGGTTTGATGCCCATGCCGATATAAATCGCCCCTGCGATTCCCCAAGCTGTAATTTTCATGGCATGCCACTACGCACTTTACTAGGTGAAGGACCAGATCAAATGGACTCCCTGCTGTTCTCAACTATTCAGGCATCCCAGATCCACTACCTAGGGTTGCGTGACATTGATGATGCCGAACGAATTCGTTTAGAAAAAGGCGGCATTTACCACCCACGTGACTTGAACACGGATCAACTCGTACAAACCCTAACTGCGAAGGGGATAAAAAACCTCTACCTCCA
>CAZPEQ010000020.1:0-14318 GCA_964585605.1 uncultured Weeksellaceae bacterium
ACCGACATAATCTAATCGACTCCACAAGGGAAAGCGGTAAACCTCATCCCAATTAGCAGCGTAGGTGAGTTTGCCTTTATACACATTCGATACGCGATCAATAAGCTGATTCCAAAAGGCAGTTCTTTTCGACACAAATTTCTCCAGTTCTGTTCCAATGCAGAAAAGTTCAACACCTTCTTCTTCTGCAACCAGAGCAAAACGAAGTAGGTAATCCGCGTAACTGTTCTCGAAGGCTTTCCAACCATCCTCACTACCCGGATCAAACGTTCCGGTAAAACTTCCGTGTTGTAACCACAAGTGCGGTTTCACCATGACCTGCATTCCCTTTGACTTGGCCATGCGAATAAGCTCCCGAATACCAGATTCACGTTCACCCCACCACTGCCATTCGATATTAGCATGAATGATCTTCCCGTCATCACCAGGGCCATACGCATAGGGAAGGAGACACACCCATTCGGCACCAACTTGTTTAATATCCACCATCGTACTAGCGTCGATACGTTTGGGAGGTCCGGTCAAGCACACCCCTTCTATATTATCCTGAGCAAGGATCATGCTCGCTGCGAGAAAGAATCCCAGGAAATGTGATATTTGTATCGTCGTCATCGGTTTATATTCGCGCCTCTAACAGAGCAAGGATCATACCTGTTGCAAATTTGCACAACATGGCAGAACAAATTGTGATCATAGGTAACGGAATTTCAGGTATTACTGCGGCAAGACATGTGCGTAAACGTAGCGATTCTAAGATTCTTGTGATCAGTGGTGAGACAGACCATTTTTTCTCTAGAACAGCGCTCATGTATATATATATGGGTCACATGAAGTACGAGCACACCAAGCCGTATGAAGATCATTTTTGGGAAAAGAATAGGATCGACCTGCGTCGTGCTTGGGTAACAGGAGTGGATAGTGAAGCCAAGACGATTACCTTGAACTATGAAGAGACCATCCATTACGATAAGCTTGTCTTAGCGCTTGGTTCTGCAAGTAACAAGTTCGGTTGGCCTGGTCAGGATCTTCCGGGAGTACAAGGACTCTTCAACTTTGGGGACCTGCAGTTGTTAGAAGAGAACACTAAAGACATTCAACGCGGGGTTATCGTTGGTGGTGGCTTGATTGGGGTGGAGTTCGCGGAAATGCTCCATAGTCGTGGAATCGCAACAACGATTTTGGTACGTGACGATGCGTTCTGGGGAAACATCCTTCCACCACAAGAAGCAGATTTTATTTCAAGGCATATCGTTTCTCATGGTGTTGATCTACGACTAAAGGAAGAAATGACCGAGATCATTAAAGGATCTGATGGCCGGGCTGCAGGGGCCAAATTGAAATCAGATGGCTCGGTCGTTGACTGTCAGGTCGTTGGTTTGTGTGCAGGGGTTCACCCGAACATTGGGGTGGTAAAAGAGAATACGGGTATTGAAACCGCCCGAGGTATAAAGGTGAATGAGTTTTTGGAAACGAGTGCACCAGATGTTTACGCCATAGGAGACTGTGCGCAATTCGATCAGAATCCGGATCCATCGCGTCCTCCAATAGAGCAAGTTTGGTATACAGGTCGTATGATGGGGGAGACCGTTGCGAAAACGATCACCGGTGATCGAACGCCATATCGTCCAGGACATTGGTTCAATAGCGCCAAGTTCTTTGACATTGAATATCAGACCTATGGCTGGGTACGAGCCAAGTTAGGTGAGAATGAAAGTGAGTTCTATTGGGAATCGGCTGATGCATTGAAGGCGCTGCATTTCAGGTGGGACAAAACAGACCGACGTTTCATAGGAGTTAACACCTTTGGCATTCGCCTACGTCATGAAAATTTTGACCAATGGTTAAGTCAAGGAGCTACCATTGATGAGGTGGTAACGAACTTGAAAACAGCTCATTTTGACCCAGAACTCTACAAGAAGTATTATGCCGACATTAAGAACGCATTTAACAACTCAAACGAACTCGTATCATGAGCCAGACTGATCATAGTTTAGCATATGCAGGACCTCAGAAACTTTCTGGGGTTAAACCCACGGCAGCTATTGCCTTTTCCGTTGTGGGAACCGCTGCTATCGTTCTGGCCTGGGCGGGTTTTGGCGCTGACTATTCATTGCCTTTATTGGTGATTTCCTTGTCTGCTTTGGCCTTGGCAGGTTTCTTATTCATCCGGGCTCAGTATGTAGGCAAGGCTGTTGGTGTTAAGAACAATGGCGTGTTTCATCTTGGTCTTAGTGCACGCGGTGCCGTTGCATGGGCTTTAGGCATAGCCGTTACCGGATTTTATGTAGCACTGTATTGGTTCCCAGCTGCAATTGACGGCATCGTACGCATGTTTGATCCTTTAAGTATGCTGCTGCGGGGTAAAGCCGCCGATCAGTGGTTTACCTATGGTAGCTTTTACACCTTCTCGGTTATCGTCATGGGCGTGAAGTTCATTTTCAAGTACAAGCATAACAAGTACCAGATTGTCCGGACAATCAGTGTCATGATCGTTCAACTTGGATTCGGCTTCTTGATCCCTGCGTTCTTCGCATACATGAGTAAGCCGGAGTTTTACTTTAGTTACTTCTGGCCCTTAGATTACGATATGCTTTTCCCGGAAACGGTTAAATGGTATCAGAGTGGTATATCCATGGGCATGTGGGCGATGGTTATCGGCCTCTTCATGACCTTCGCTGCGACACCGATTTTGACCTTCTTTTTCGGCAAACGTTGGTATTGCAGTTGGGTATGTGGTTGTGGCGGTTTAGCGGAAACTGCTGGTGACCCGTTCCGCCAATTAAGTGATAAGAGCACTAAAGCATGGAAGATCGAAAGGTGGATGATCCATTTGGTTCTTGTTGCTATCACCTTGCTTACGGCGCTGCTTTGGGCCAACTCTTATTTCAAAGGGGAATGGTTGGGGAGTTTCTCGCAAACCTATTCTAAGTCTTATGGCTTTCTGATCGGTTCGGCCTTTAGTGGTGTGGTAGGAGTCGGCTTTTACCCTATTTTGGGTTCTCGCGTTTGGTGCCGCTTTGGTTGCCCAATGGCAGCCTATTTAGGTTTGATACAGCGGTTCTTTAGCCGTTTTCGGATCACGACCAACGGTGGCCAATGCATTTCCTGTGGCAATTGTAGCACGTATTGCGAAATGGGTATTGATGTTCGGGCCTATGCTCAGAAAGGGCAGAATATTGTTCGAGCCAGCTGTGTAGGTTGTGGTATTTGTGCAGCGGTATGTCCACGTGGCGTGTTGCGCTTAGAGAATGGGAAGACCGAAGGTCGTATCAAGGAGGATCCAATCCTTATTGGTAACGATGGTGCTTCTCTTAATTTATGAGTAGACCCATTATCGATGTAATCATTCCAGCGTTCAACGAGGAAGAAGCAGTGGGTCACGTGGTAAGAGATATTCCGAAAGATCTGGTTAGGAACATCGTTGTGGTGAATAACGCCTCTAGCGATCAAACGCGGGACAGAGCTGAAGAAGCGGGGGCCTTGGTGGTTGATCAACCCGAAAGGGGATACGGTAACGCCTGTTTAAAGGGAATAGCGTTTGTAGCAACGACTGACCCCTTGCCCGAAGTGGTGGTCTTTATCGATGCGGATCATTCTGATCACCCAGAAGAAATGGAGAAAGTGGTAGAACCTATTTTTTCGCGGAATATGGACATGGTCATAGGTTCGCGCACCCTGGGGAATAGAGAGAAGGGGGCTATGACTATTCCTCAAGTATTCGGAAATTGGCTCTCTACAAACATGTTGAAGTGGTTGTACGATGTGAAATACACCGACCTGGGGCCTTTTCGGGCAATTAAATGGGGGGCCTTGCAACAGTTAGCAATGCAAGATAAAAACTACGGATGGACGGTGGAGATGCAGCTAAAGGCTGCAAAGCATGGGTTGGCGACCTGTGAGGTGCCGGTTGATTACCGCAAGCGCATTGGATTTTCTAAAATCTCTGGAACGATTAAAGGAGCTACTTTAGCAGGCTATAAGATCATTAAGACGATTTTGATCTACAGATGAGTTGGGCATTGCTGATATTGATCATTTACGGAGGGTTCCTAACCTTCATCTTGCTGTATAGCGTATCGCAACTGCAGCTAACCGTCAGTTACTTGAAGTTCAAGGAGAATAAAGAAGAGGAAACACCTGATTTGCCAGCGGAGTGTCCGCATGTCACGATTCAACTCCCTGTCTACAACGAACGGCACGTCATTGGACGCTTGATCGATGCGGTTTGTAAAATGGACTGGCCCTTGGATAAGTTTGAAGTTCAGATCCTGGACGATAGCAATGATGAAACGGTAGAGATCGCCAAGGAACGAACTGCGTTTTGGCAGTCAAAAGGAGTGGATGTGGTACATATCCAACGGCCAGATCGCGTGGGCTATAAGGCTGGGGCACTAGCTTATGGTGTAAACATTGCGCAAGGCGAGTTTATCGGGGTTTTTGATGCTGATTTCTTGCCTCCTAAAGACTTGTTGGCTGACACAATTCCTTGGTTCAACGATGATAAGATCGGTGTGGTGCAAACACGCTGGGGCCATATTAACAAGGATAATAACCTATTGACCAAGTTGCAGGCTTTTGGCTTGGATGCACATTTTACAGTAGAACAAGTTGGCAGGAACACCTTAGGTCACTTTATCAATTTCAATGGTACGGCAGGTATCTGGAGGAAGAGCTGTATCGAAGATGCGGGGGGGTGGAATTCAGACACACTAACGGAAGACTTAGACTTGAGTTACCGAGCACAATTGAAAGGTTGGAAATTCAAATACCTAGAGAATGTGGTTTCTCCTGCGGAATTGCCCTCTGTAATGAACGCCCTGAAAACCCAGCAGTATAGGTGGAATAAAGGTGCTGCTGAATGTGTGGTTAAGAATTTGCCGAAAGTTTTGCGGGACAAGGATTTGACACTAACCACTAAAATGCATGCACTGTGCCACTTGATGGGGAGTAGTATTTTTATCTGCATACTCGGCACGGCTATACTCAGTGTTCCTGTCTTATGGATAAAGCACTTGGTGCCAGAGCTGGAACTGTTGTTCAATATTGCGATCATCTTCACTTTCGCCTTGGTCATTCTGGCCGTTTTCTATTGGGCAGCACATCATGAAAAAATCACGGATACAAAGAGCTTCTTTCGGTTCCTCTGGACTTTCCCGGTATTCCTTTCCATGTCTATGGGCTTGTCCTTGCATAACGCATTAGCGGTATTTGAAGGATATATTGGAAGAAAGACACCTTTCGTAAGAACGCCGAAAATGGGTGACCAATCTGCTGAGTCAGGGGTATTCAAAGGAGGCTATTGGAAGAGCGTGATCGCACCCTTGACCATATTAGAAGTCTTGCTTGCTGCATATGCTGCAGGCGGCATCGTGTTGGCCTTCATCTTAGGTGATGGCGGTCTGGTTCCTTATCACCTCATGTTAGCCTTAGGATTTGGTTCCGTAGCATATTATTCTATCGCGCACTCCATACGGTCTGCATCGCGATGAGGCTTAAGCCTTGGCAAGAGGCGGTTTTTCTCTTGGTTCTTGTAGCTGCGGTGTTGGCGCTAGGCTATGGCCCTGATCGAAGCAATACCAATTGGTTGTTAGCAGGGTCTGGTGTCGCTTGTCTCAGCTACTTTTTCATTGCCAACGCGGCAATTGCGTGGAAGCGCACCTTCGTTGTAGCCTTGCTGGTCAGACTGATTCTCTTGTTCGCTCCGGTTGGTTGGACAGATGACCATTTTCGGTACGTATTCGATGGGGGCATTTCGCACTTTGAATTGGATGAGGTCTATGATATCACACCTGAGGAGGCCTCTGCAGGCCATAACATACTTGGGAATGAGTTTGTTCCGTTAGTCAATCATTCCGAAACGTACACCGTTTATCCGCCATTTGCCCAATTGATCTTTGCGAACGCCTATGCCTTAGGATCTGGCCAACAGCTCTATGAGCAGGGCGCTTCCGACATTGGTGGCGTGATTACATGGATGCGGGTTTTCATTCTGTTAATGGAGATACTCACCCTGGCGGCTATAGTACACCTACTTCGGGCGTTTTTACTTCCCGAGAGTTGGGTTGCGTGGTACGCGTTAAACCCTTTGGTTATCATGGAGTTTTCGGTTAATCTCCATACGGAAGTGTATATGATCACCTGGTCCTTACTTGCCGCCTTGGCGATCAAGAAAGGACATTGGGGTATCTCCGCAATCTTGCTTGGAGTAGCTGCTGCTGCAAAGCTCTGGCCTATCATGTTCTTGGCGTTCTTGCCCGCTTGGGTAGGATGGGGAAGGGGAGTGAAGTATGGACTGGTCACAGTTGCCACCTTCATCATTTTCTGGATACCGTTTTACACGGAATCGTTGCTGGACAACGTGTCTGAGAGTCTTAATCTGTATTTTAGTTACTTCGAATTTAATGCAAGTATTTACTATGTGCTAAAGGCGCTGCTTCCAGAAGGGTGGGTCAAAGGATCCTCCTTGATGGGGGGAATTACGATACTGGCGATCATTTCCTTAGGCTTGTTCGCATGGAAGCGAAAATGGAAGTCCGTGGCAGAAGGAATGCTCTGGATCATGGCCATCTACTTCGCATTTGCGAGTACCGTACATCCATGGTATATTATTCCACTCTTGGCTTTTGGTTCGGTCACCCACTACCGGTGGCCCTTCATTTGGTCTGCATTGATCATTCCCACCTACTTAACCTATGGGCAGGAGCCGTACCAGCAACCCTTTTGGTGGGTGTGGATCGAGTACCTGCTTCTTATAGGCGTTATTGCGCTGGAACTTATGGTGCATTCTACGTGGGCGATGAAACGCAGGGCGGCCATCAAATTTGCTCACTTAAAAGAGCTTGTGCCAGCGAGAGCGAAAGTGTTAGATGTGGGTACAGGTAACGGTTCTTTAGCGCGGGAATTGGCCGCGCATGGCTTAGATATGACCACCGTAGATATCGTTAACAAAAGTCGTTTTGAAACGTCCACACCCGTATTAATAGACGGGCAATCTTTGCCCTTTGAGGACGATGCTTTCGATGTGGTGATGGTGATCACCGTGTTACACCATACCACCACGCAGCTCGAGTTGCTAACGGAGGCGAAGCGTGTAGGCAAGCAAGTCATCGTAATGGAAGATGTCTACAACAGTAACTTTCAGAAATACTTGACATACCTGTTCGATAGCCTTATCAATCTCGAATTTTGGGGACATCCGCATTCCAATCGAGACGACACCGGCTGGGAGAGCGTATTTGAGGAGTTAGGCCTGCATATCCGTGGGAAACGACACCTAAAGACAATGGGCTTATTTGATCAAGTGATCTATTCCTTGAGCTCCTGAATTCCAATAAGACTTTAGGCAGCGTCGTCCTCGTCTTAAAGCGTGTCAAAGTCCATGGCCTGGAATCGTACCTTATCAGGGTTCAATTGCCGTTGTTCTCCTGTAAGGTCTCGAAAAATCAAGTTCAATGGTGCTTGCCTAAAGCGTTTAGGAACATTGAAGAACAAAGTTCCCCTCCATTTCATGTCGGGATCTAATCCAATATAAGCCTTCCTCAAGGGTACTATACCATCTTGCAGCATCGTTGAGGGTATGTTCTTATTCGTGCTTAGCATGAACTGAAAACCCTTCATGACCGTATCGCTCAAAATGAACTCTTGCCGACCATTACTGTAGCGACTGTATTTATGCGCAGGATGTGCAGTACGCCAAGCCATTTTCTCAGAAGTCCATCGGGGTTTAAAATCCAAAGTCTTTTTTGAGTTGACCTGTTTAAATCCTCCAAGGCCTACCATTGCGCGAAGAGGAGCAACTAATTGAAAGTCCAGTTTTTTAGTGAATCCATGCGTGCTATTGGCATTCGCTACACCAACCACGAATGAATAGCCTTCTTTCGCGGCTTGCTCATAAGTTGCAGTAGCCAGTCGGGTAAAAAGCCCCTTACCTCGATGCTTCTCATGCGTGGCCGTGTTCAGGGAGAGAAGCCCCTTCTCCGTCTTTCCGAACAATTCGGCTTGCAGCGGTATTGCAGCATAGTGGCCCGCTAGCTCGTCACCTGACCAGGCATTACATCCAATTGCTACTCCATCTGGATTTCTGCGGTATTGCCAATCAATCACCTCTTTGTTGAAATGCGATGCATGTGGGAATACATCGCGCAATAGAGATGTTATAGACTGAATGCCAGAGTCTTGAAGGTCAATGGGCCGGAGTTCATAGTTATCTGCACTCACGGTCGAAATATAATAACAATGCAAGCCTTTACGCGCTAATTTCGCGCCCGCATCGGTGTAGACACGTTCAGGCGTGAAGCTTAAAAGGGAATCCCGTGAAAATCGGGAGCTGTTCCCGCAGCTGTAAATCCTAGCGAAGGCTTTTGTCAATTGATCACTGCTCTTTTAAGAGTGGGAAGAGGACAAAAGCTTAGGTAAGCCAGAAGACCTGCCGATCACTGTTTGACCCTCCCTAGGGTAGAGGAACCGACACGGTAGTCCTATCCTCCAAACTAGGGTTTTTATTAACCAATCGTCCGGTGAAGACGGTTTAAACAACTTAAACAATGATCAAAAAGATCACCCTATGCTTTTTTACAGTTGCGTCTTTTGGCGTGTATGCGCAGGAATTTGTGCATCAGGTGCTTGTCTTGAACGAAGGTCATAATGACTTTAGCACGGGACAACAACTCGTACCCGTATCCATTGGGAAATATGATCCCGTAGCGGCTACGTATTCTCAAGTCCTCACCATTCCGAATGCCCGGTTCGGATCCGATATATTGGTCAATGACCAAGCTATTTTCGTTGCAGCGGATTCATTCTTGTTGAAGTACGACCGAGATAGTTTTCAGCTTCTGGATCAGGAGGTTATTGTAGGTATCAGAGAATTTGCTGAATGGAATGGTTCATTGGTCATCACCAGAGGTGAAGTCGGAGGATTATCACATTATGCTGAGGTACGTAACATGTCCGACCTTTCACTAGACTATATTATTAGTATTGCAGACGGTTTGCAGTGGAGCTGTGAGAGTGTCGTTGTCGAAGACGATATCGCATATATCGGAGTTAACAATGCCTTTGACTGGGGCAACTTCGTTGGTAAGATCGGTATGGTCGACCTAGTCGCGAAAACGTACATGGGAGCTGCAGATTTAGGAACCAATGCCCTGAATCCTGACAATCTCATGATGGGCAACGGTAAACTGTACACCTTAAATAACAAGGACTTTACAGGTAGTTCCATTACGGAATTTGACCTTGCTACCCTTACGACTGGTGCAACTCAAGATATATCCACTACATCGGGTTGTGGGGCAAGCTTGATCGTTGACGACCAGATCTACTTTCAGGAGTTTGATTTGGCGATGGTTTCTAGGTATGATGTCAATGCGCAAACGATTATTGACACGTTGCCCGGTACATTGAGTTACTATGGTATGGGTAATGATGAGATCAATCAATTGCTCTACGCCACCATCACCGATTTCGTGTCAACAGGAGAGATTCACATTTTGGCTTATGATGGAACAACGATGAGTACAATTCCTGCTGGAGTTGCTGGAGGAAGCTTTGCATTTGATATCCGCACAGCCAATTCAGTAGAGGAATTCAGTAGTGAACCGCTGTCGTTCTACGTTGATGGTGCTGAAATTGTGCTTTCAGGTACTACAGGAGCAGTAGAATTGTTTGATGCGCGAGGTGCTTTGGTCAGTTCCTTAGATATGAATGGAAGAAACAACCGCTTTTCAATTGCAGACTTGACTGCTGGCGCGTATGTGATTCGGCAGAATGGCCGCTCAGGTCGTTTTATCAAGTAAGTATTAGGAAGAAGCTATTTCGGCCGCGCGCTTTCCCAGCGTGTGGCCGATAGCGACTCCCATTCCGCCTGAACGCACTGCAACGACAATACGTTCACTGATCCGGTCGACAATTGGATCCTTGGACGATCCAAAGGCCATAATACCGCTCCACCGTTTTTCTACCGTAAAAGACCTGCCAGGCAGAACCACCTCATTCAAAATCTTCTCCAATTTATCTTGGATTACATCAGTTGTACCTTCTTCCAAGGTCTGTTCTCCCGATTTGTCTAGGTTTCTTCCCCCTCCAATGAGCACGCGGTCATAGTATGGCCTGAAATAGAAATACCCTTTCATCAAATGATGGTCACCCTTCAGCTTTAGTCCTGAAATAGGGGAAGTGAGCAGTACCTGACCTCTTCCCGGAACAATATCCAAGGCTGGGATAAGCGCTTTTGAATAAGCGTTTGCGGCTACAATCACTTGCTCTGCCCATATGGGCCCATGTTCAGTCTCCAACTGAGCACCATTCAGGGAGTCGTTGAGTGTTTCTACTCGGGTGTTGCTGTGCAGCACAACTCCCTCGGATAGCGTTTTGCGCCACAACGCGTGCATCATGCGGCCCGTGTCCAGGCTTGCTTCAAACTGTATACTGGCAGCATGTTGAGCCATTGACATGCCCATCCTTGGTATGACCTCATCATCCCATGCGTAAACGGCTTTCCCAAAAATTGGATGTAAGAGATCGTTCAAGTGATCGAACGAACTGACACATGACGTGTACAGTTCATCGTGCGGCATGAAAAGCTCAAAGCCACCATCTTCAACAATTCCAATGTGTTCATCACCCAGTTCATGGCGCAATCCCTGGATACCCTCCCAGCGCAAGGCAACTCGGCTTATTGCAGCATCTGTGCCCTCGTTTTCAATATCATCAAGAAGTTCAGATGGGCTTCCGAAGCAGGCAAAACCGGCGTTTTTAACACTTGCTCCTGCGGGGAAAGCACCCTTTTCTATAACGCACACGCGCTTGTTCGGGTGGCGGCGTTTGAAAAACAAGGCAGCATGCAAGCCCACGATACCCGCTCCTACCACAGCAAGGTCGTACTGTTTCTTGAATGAATTGTCTTGCCAAATACTGTTCACGATCACTGTTGTTAACAGGTGCAATAGTATGGATAAAGGCACGTTTTTAGAGTATATTTGTATATGGGTCAAATTGCCCCTAGATAGATTGTTTTGATGTTGATAGGCAGGGAGTTAAGATTGAATGTGAGGCGGTGCCTGGTGCTGATTGCCAGTTTGGTGTGTTTTGCAGGACTCTTTGCTCAGGACAATGTTTTTGTCTACGGTTCAATGAAGGACCTCATGACCTCCAGAAAGATTCCGAATGGGACGGTGATCGTATTCAAGAATGGGAGCAAATTAACGGAGATCCCAGTTACGGCAAGCGGTAAGTTCGAGGTTAATCTAGATTATGGTGTTGAGTATAAATTGCTTTGGGAGGCAGAGGGTTATGTGAGTAAAAACATTGCGATTGATACACGGAACGTAGCCGAGGAGGACCGGGCCGGAGGGCATGGTATGAACATCGATATAACCTTGCTCACTACCTTACCTGGAGTTGATTTTACACTCTTAGAACAACCGTTCGGAATTGCCAAATACCAGTCTGGGGAGGCGAATTTCATGTGGGACATGGAGTACACGGATAAAATGCGTGGTGCTCAGAATAAACTGATCAAGGACTTCGAGAATAAGCTCAAAAATGCGGATAAACTCGAGGAGGATTACAAGAAAGCCATTGCACAAGGTGATGAGGCCATGGCCAAAAAGGACTTTAAAAAAGCAGTCAGTTCGTTTAATGCAGCATTAGAGGCAAGGCCCGATGATCCTGTGGCAACAGCGAAACTGAGCGATGCAGAAATCAACCTAAATGAGAATAATGCAGAAGCTGAGCGAGAGAAGAAGTATCAGGATTTGATCAAAACAGCTGATGACCTCTTCAAAAAGCAGGATTTCACAAATGCAAAAGACAAGTACCAAGAGGCGCTGACGGTTAAGGAAGAAGAAGCTTATCCAACAGCGCAAATCAGTGAATGCGACAGGCAGATTGAAGAGTTGAAGAAAAAAGAAGAAGCAGAACGCTTAGCAAAAGAGTTGCAGGACAAGTACGATGCGGCGGTGAAAGCGGGAGATGTAGCGTTCAAGGGTGATCAATTGGATGAGGCAGAGGGCAAATTCTCGGAAGCTTCTGCGCTCAAGCCAGAAGAAGCGTACCCGAAAACCAAATTACAAGAAATAACAGCCCGGCGGGCCGAACTGGCCGCCAAAGCAGAAGAGGAGCGTGAAGCCAAGGAACTGCAAGAAAAGTATGATGCGGCTATCACTGCGGCAGATGCATCCTTTTCTTCAGAAGCATACGAAGAGGCCAAAGGCAAGTACCAAGAAGCATTGACGATCAAGGGCGATGAAAAATATCCACAAGATCAACTCAAGCAGATTGAAATAAAGTTGGGAGACCTTGCCGCTAAGGCGGAAGAAGAGCGCTTAGCCAAAGAGCTGCAGGACAAGTATGATGCTGTCATTACCGCTGCTGACGCTTCTTTTACATCGGCTGATTATGACCAAGCTAGGAGTAAGTACGAGGAAGCGATAAGTCTGAAAGGGGAGGAGACCTATCCAAAGGATCAACTCAAAGCGATTGACTTGAAGTTGGAGGAACTTGCTCAAAAAGAAGAAGAAGAAAAGCTAGCGAAGGAACTTCAGCAGCAATATGAGGCCTTGATCACTGCTGCGGATGCCTCCTTTCAAACGGCAGCCTACGATGCAGCTAAGTCGAAATATGAGGAGGCTTTGGCGCTTAAGCAGGACGAGGCTTATCCTCAGGAACAGTTAAAGGCCATCGACTTGAAGCTCGCAGAGTTGGCGAAGGAAGAAGAAGAGGCGGCTCGATTGCAGGCTCTTACGGAAAGCTATAATGCAGCAATCGCAACTGCTGATGCTGCTTTCGCAGATGCTGATTATGAAAAAGCGCGCGAGGCCTACCAAGAGGCTTCCAATATCAAAACGGAAGAGAGTTATCCGAAAGACCAGTTAGCACTTGTTGATGCGAAGTTGAAAGAATTAGCTCAGCAGCAGGAAGAAGAAGAGCGCCTAAAGGCCATTGAGGAAAACTACGCCGCGGCTATAGCTAAGGCGAATAAGGCTTTTGATAGCGAGTCTTGGGAAGAGGCGAAAGCTGGGTACACCGAGGCGAAGTCCATCAAAGCTGATGAAACTTATCCAGATACCCGGTTATTGGAGCTGCAAACCATCCTAGATGCGGCAGCGCAAGCGGCAGCAGAGGAAGAGCGCTTAAAGTTAGAGGCTGAAGAATTAGAACAGCGTTATAACGACTTGATCGTTAGTGGTGACCAGGCTTTTGCACAGGAGAATTGGGGAGACGCGCAGGTTGCATACAATGACGCCCTAGGGTTGAAGGCGGAAGAGCCGCATCCTACAAGTCAGTTGCAGTTGATCGACGAACGGTTGGCGCAAGATGCTGCCGCAGCTCAAGCTCAACTGGATGCTGAGCAGGCAGAAAGAGAAAGGCTGGCAGCGGAGGAGGCCGCGAGAAAGGAAGCGGAAGAAGAAGCCGCTCGTTTAGCTGAAGAACAAGCTAAATTAGATGCTGAACAGGCCGAGAAGGACCGGATCGCTGCTGAAGAAGCTGCGCGTTTGGCTGAAGAACAAGCTAGATTGGATGCAGAGCAAGCGGAAAGAGATCGTTTGGCAGAAGAAGCTGCTCGCAAGCAAGCGGAAGAAGAGGCTGCGCGTTTAGCTGAGGAGCAAGCTAGACTGGATGCAGAACAAGCGGAAAGAGATCGTTTGGCAGCTGAAGAAGCGGCACGTTTAGCCGAAGAGCAAGCCAGACTTGAAGCGGAACAGGCGGAAAGAGATCGGCTTGCCGCTGAACAAGCAGAAAGAGATCGGATTGCTGCAGAACAAGCGCTTGCTGCAGAACAAGCGAGGTTGGAGGAAGAAGAGAGGCTGCGCAAATTGCGTGAGCAGGAAGAAGCTGATCGCTTAGCGGCAGAGGCAGAGAAAGAGCGACTTCGGTTGCAGAAAGAAAAAGATGCGGAGTACGACCGGGTCGTAACTGAAGCGGACAAGTCTTTTGCCGCAGAAGAATACACGGCGGCTAAAGCGCTTTATTCGCAGGCAATAGATATGAAGCCAGATGAGGTTTACCCACCAAGTCAGCTAGAACGTATTGATAAGTTCTTGAGTGAGTTGGCTCGAAAAAAACAAGAAGCGGAAGATGCGAGACTTGCTGCAGAAGAAGCTGAACGAGAGAAGCAAGAGCGCATAGCGCAGGCACGTGTAAGGCCAGGTGAAACGGATGCAGAAAGGTTTATGAGGGAGGCCCGAGAGCGGGAAGAAGCAGAGAAGTATGAGCGCATCAAGAAGTTGAAAGCAGGCGTGCGTGAGAATCAAATAGGTTGGGGTGAAAATGCGCGAACGAGAACCGACGAAGAGGGGAAGGAGAGGCAGAGGCAG
>CAZPEQ010000021.1:0-14026 GCA_964585605.1 uncultured Weeksellaceae bacterium
ACTACTTGCCAAGGCGGGTTTCTTTGCAGTACTCTTAAAATTCTGGAAGATCATTGCTGTAGCTGTTGTGGGCCTTTTCACTGTTTTGAAGGGCAAGATCTTTGGGAGCAAGACGTAATAGACCCTACATAGTTTTGCTACTTTGACCACCGACGCTGACACGCGAAAGAAAGTTGATGGTTAATCCAAACCGCTCGTTGAGCAAATGAAGTATGATGGTATGCTATATCGGCTGTCACGCCCCCAGCGGGTCGTAGCCGCACTTGTTCTTGTCACCGCTCTTTTTCGACTACAGCATTGGCCTTATGCCGAATGGATGTTCATTGCTACAGCAATTGGTATTCCGCTTAGTGCGGCTATCACCTTTTTCCTAGCCAACGCGCACCCTAAGCGCAAATACATGGGTCTCACGTTTAGTATGGTGATAGGCTTCTTCCTACTGGCCCCATATATGGGAATCTACTGGGGCAGGAATTGGTTACTTTGGGTTCTCTTATTCGCCCTACTGTGGAACGCTTTAGCCGGACACCCTCCCTTGTACATGATGAAGGATACGCAAAAGTCTTACGCCCGGGTGAACAGAAAAAATTGGTTGCTCAATTTGCTGGGCACAAGCTTGATTTTGGTAGGAGCGCTCTTCAAGATCCAGCACTGGCCGTACGCCAGCCTTCTCTTGATCACCGGGCTTGTTATTGCCGCTGCCAATTACTTGGGAATCTTCAATTCAGGAACGGATGAAACGAGCGAAATACTAGATCACGACGTTTTTGATGAAGAGCCGATTGAATGATGGCAAAGGAGCTGATCAGGAGAAATATGCAAAGGATAGCCGGCACCTTGCTTGTTGTGGCCACGGTGCTTACGATAATTGGCGTGCTAGGTCTCTTTATCGACACTGATTGGCCACCCTATCTTCTTATTCCCGCTGCACTTGCCGCTGTGCTTTCTATCGTCTTGGATAAGCCAATACGAAAAACCAACTCCGGCCAATTGGACGAATTTGAAGATGACCAGGAGTTAGAAGAAGAGTTGGATATAAACAGCCTTTAATCCGCTCTACACGTTTACAAACTCATTCGTTCTTTGAATCGGGCAGCCTGTCTCCTACTCACTTCCACCTCTTCCCCATCTTTCAGTTTAACTAATAAGCCGCCACTGAACCACGGTTGAATCTTGTCGATCCAATCCAAGTTCACGATATGCTTTCTACTTACCCTGAAGAACATGTCAGGATCCAAGCGCTTCTCCAAATTATTCAGCGAGCGTAGCACGAGCGGTTTCTCTTCATTGAACTTCACGCGTACGTAATTCCCCTCGCTCTGAAAAATGCGTACATCTTTCAGGGTAACAAACCAACATTTGTCCCCATCCTTCAGGAAGATGCGGTCGGTACGACCAAGTACCTCTCTATTCGCGCTACTATCCAGTGCTGGTGGCATTTTCTCTATAGCACCTGCTAAGCGCTCAGCTTCAACTGGTTTTAGCAAGTAATCCAATGCGCTTACCTCAAAGGCTTTCATAGCATGTTCATCATAAGCCGTCACGAAAATCACATGCGGAACATGGTCCAACGCGGAAAGCAACTCAAACCCAGTCCTACCCGGCATTTGAATATCCAGAAACACAAGATCAGGCCTTGTATCGGCGATTAACTTCTCTGCTTCATCTGCGTTGGCAGCTTCTCCAATGATCTCGATCTGCGGATGCGCCTGTAATAAGGTGCTTAACTCTTTACGTGCTAAACGTTCGTCGTCAACTATTAATGCTTTCATGTTCTGTGAGAATTGGTATACGAATACGTGTTACCACGACTTCGTCTGTATTATAGATCTTAAGTTCAGCCGCTCCACCGAATAACAGGTTGAGCCGTTTTCGTGTATTGCGCAGGCCTATGCCCGTTACCGATCCGTTTCCAGGAGCGTAGGTTCCCGCGTTCTGAATTTTGATGTGTAACTCGTTGGCAACTACGTTCGCCATGATGTTGAGGTCACCCCCTTGTGTAAGTCTGCTGATACCATGCTTCACGGCATTCTCCACCAAGGTTTGTAACATCATCGGTGGTATCATGCATTTCATTGCAGCAGGATCAATCTGCTTATGGACGCACAATCGCTCGTCATAACGAATCATTTCGAGGTCTAAGTATGCCTCAACCACCTCTAACTCTTCTTCCAATGTGATTATCCGTTTTCTTCCTGCTAATAGACTATTTCGAAGGATACTGCTCAATTCCGTTATCGCTTTCTTAGCACGTTTCGGGTCTTCATCCACTAGCGCCCGAATACTGTTCATTGCGTTGAACATGAAGTGCGGGTTCAACTGATTCCGTAAGTTGCTAAGTTCGATCTCTCGCATACTCGTCACCAAACGCAGGTTCCTGATCTCTTGTACGCGACTAAGTGAAAAGTAGTGGTAGGCAAAGTAGAATAATGACCATAGTAAAAGAAGTACGCTCCAGTTCAATGATATACTCAGAATTACTTCCCGCCCATGGCTAAGAATGTTTGGGAGTTCGTCGAAAAAAATGTCGTGAACCAAGATCTGCAAACACACTGCCAATACGCCCATGACCAAGGAGCCAAATATCAATCGGGGCAGCACTTGCCCAATGCCCATTTGAAGCCAATCATGTCTCACAATGAAATTTCGCAGAAGGTGGCTGACGAATAAACCGATCAGATATACATTAACCACCCTTTTCAGGTGCACCGGGTCAAAGCCTTCATCCCTTGGTCCGTAGGAATTCCAGACAACGGTGAAAAGGCAATACACCGCCCAACCCAGTAGTTGCGCAGCTACGTACCAACCCTTTGTCTTCACCAGCCCAAACATGCCGTGCTAATTTAATTCGCCAAGCCACATTTTGACTTTTCAATACATGAACGGGTCATGGGTCGAGCAAAGGGGGAAAAATTACCTTTGAGTGTATATGAATTACTTGGCTCATATTCTCCTTTCCGGCGATGACCCCCTACTACTTGTAGGCAATTTCATGGGAGATGGCGTAAAAGGCTCGTCCCTAGACCATCTGGAGCCAATGGTTGGCAATGGTGTTAAGCTCCACAGGGCAATCGATCACTTCACCGATACGCATGAAATGGCTGTGATCGGCAGGGAACGTTTACGCCCTCAAAGTGGCAAGTACGCCGGGGTGGTACTAGACATGTTTTATGACCATGTGCTTTCGGCAAGATGGGATGAATTCCACCCTTTACCGCTGGGCCAATTCGTTGAAGAAAAATACCAGCTCCTTACCGATCACATGGAGCATATGCCGTTACGTATACAGCATATGTTACCCCACATGATAGCCGGCGATTGGTTGAGTAACTACGCCCAAGTGCAAGGTTTGTCTAAAGCACTTCATGGGATATCACGCAGGGCCAGTAACGGCGAATTGATCAAAGGAGCAGAAACTGTGTTAACAGCACATTTCGACACTTACTACGAGGAGTTCAAACAACTATTCGCTGACGTTCGAACAATGAGCAACGGGCTCATCCGATCATTCCATGAATGATGGCCAAGGAAAGCTTTTTCATTTTACTGTGCCTGCTGTGCATTACGGCTTGTACTGACTCAAAAGCACCTACGTTCATTCGAGATCTGCCTCATGTTCAAGCCGATACCTTACGTATCGCGATCACCCCTGGTAAGTTGAGCATCGACCAACATCGAAAATTCATCCGGGGCTTAGAATATGCCATACTTACTTCCTACGCGGAAGGAACTGGGGTTACCTGCACATTCCTAGAAACGAGCTCAAAGGACAGCGCGTTGACTCTGGTGGCAAATGGGCATGCAGATATTGCCTCAGGGCTGTTCTCTCCCGAATCCATTGATGACCAGCGGTTAACCGTTAGTTCACCCTATAATAGTAGCTCCGCAGCCTTAGTCACACAACGGCCTGATCCATGGTACGGTCCGTATTGGGGACACCGTGGCTATCCTGCTGCTATTGAACAAGATCGCAACCACATGGATTCGATCTGGCAAAGCAGTCATCAAACCATGACCATTCCTTTGGATTCAACCCGAGGGACACTAGTAACAAGTCCCTTATCTCCTGAAGCTTTGATCAAATTGGTGGCCGTTGGAGAATATCCATCTGTTCTCGTAAGCCAGATCGTGGCCAATACGTACGCCCGAGATTTCCCCAATCTGGATTTGAAGAATCAACTAAATCACAAAGTCGATCTCGTATTTGTGAGCCGATCAAACTCGCCCCAACTCAATGCATCCATAAATACCTGGCTGGCGAATAGCGAAAACTGGGCGCAGATCGATGCGTTGACCGTAGCGTACACCGATCCAAACACCAATAGGAGTAGAAAGGCATTCAGTCATCCACACCATGAAGGCAAAGGAACAATCTCAGCATTCGATGCGGATTTTAAAGCGGCAGGAGATACAACAGGTTGGGATTGGCGATTCTTAGCCGCTTTGGCATTTAAGGAAAGTCGTTTCGACACCACCGCGCTATCTAGCAAAGGAGCACTAGGATTAATGCAATTAGTACCCAGTACAGCATTGGCCATGGAAATAGACAGCACCTTGGGTGAACACGGTGCGATACTGGCAGCAGCGAAGTATTTGAGTTCATTAGATCGCATGTTCCGCCGATCTGTTCCGGATAAGGAAGAACGACTGGGGTTCATTCTTGCATCCTACAACGCTGGCCCTGGGCATGTCTTCGACGCCCAACGCTTAGCGAAAAAAATGAACTTGGACCCTTCACGTTGGAAAGAGAACGTGGAGCGTACACTACTGCTATTGGCACATGCTGAATATCACCAACGCCCCTACATCAAGGCCGGATATTGTAAAGGGCACTCCGTGTTCTTATTCGTTCGAGAAGTGCTGCACTATTGGGAGCATTATAAGGCACTTTGATAGATTTTGATCCTGACAAGGAACAAGGCACTGGGTAACACGATATGCGTATGTATTCGTCCAAGTCAACAAAGCTTAATCTCCCTCCTCAATCACCTTGAAGGCAAGGTACTGAACATCAGAACAATACAGAAAGAAAGGAGATTTTACGAGACCTTGAACGTCGTGGCTTCAAACTTAAATTCTCTTAATTTTCAATAATCAACTTTTTATATGTGTAGTATTACGTATATTAGTAAAGTAATTCATGTAAATACATCCTACTTCATAAATGTATCAAAAAGCCAAACTCGCTGCATTCACATTGACCGAACTCCTGATCGCTCTGGTGATTGTAGGCATCTTAGTCTATCTGGCCTTACCTGACTTCAGTCAGGTTGTCACCAATGCAAAAGCAACCGAGGCCAAATTGCAACTTGAGCATCTCCATCAATTGCAAACCGCTCATTTCTACGAACGTTCTGCTTATGCTCCGGACCTCAGTTCAATCGGTTTCCAGCAACAGAAACTGGTCACTGAAGGAGGGCCTGCGAATTACCGCATTGAGATCGCTACAGCATCTAACTCTGCTTTTCTAGCAAAGGCCGTAGCTGTTTCGGACTTCGATCAAGACGGCATATTCAATGTTTGGGAAATTGACAACGACAAAAATCTCAAAGAAACCACTCCCGATTGATGTTGGCGCTGAAGTTGATATTGATCGGGACACTGAGCGTGCTGGTGTACGAGGATCTGCACACCAGAACCGTTAATTTATGGCACTTACTTCTGGTAGGTGCATGCTTAGGTATTCCTGCATTGTCCGCGTTGCGCACGGAGACGGCGCTCCTGCAAATCGGATATAACCTGTTCTTCATTGTGGCGCAATTAGCTATTGTCATGCTTTGGTCGCTTCACAAACACGGTTTAAGTGGGCTCAATATTTTCAAATTCATTGGTGCAGGAGACCTGGTGTTTTTTGTGATCCTGGCCATCGGCTTGGCACCAAGCCGGTTCATGCTGTTCTACATCTCCGGCTTAACACTTTGTATTCCCGCATTCCTTGTCATGACGCGGTTGTACCCTAAGGCACCGAAAACCATTCCAACTGCGGGCTTTTTAGCCGCTTATCTAGGTTGTTGGCAGCTCATTGAAATCGCAGGAGGAATGGGGCCTTTTTACATGGATCCACTCAGTTGACACCTGAGTAAGAAGGATGGAGCAGCAGGAAGACATAGAAGTAGTTGATCCCGTATTACGGGATTGCATAACCGCAGATCAAGCTTGGCACTACAAGATCATACCCATCTCGCGCAATTCAGATGGCGTTTCGTTTGTAACATGCAATGATCTTGACCAAGCTCTCGAACAAGAGCTTGAACTATTGCTTGGCGTGGATGTCAATCTGGAAGCTGCCCCAAAAGAGCAGGTGAATCGTTTACTCGCCTCCAGCTACCGCCGTTCGGACAGTGGGAACAAGAAGATAGAGATATCTGCTAACTCGGCTCAACATGTGATCCAGGATCTCGTGCTTGAAGCAAAATCTTTAGGTAGTAGCGATATACACATTGAGGTTTACGAAGAAATGGCCCGCGTGCGTATTCGTATTGACGGCGCATTGGTAGAGCGTTACCGTTATGACAAGAAAGATCATGCCAGTTTAGTGAACCGGGTTAAGGTGCAGGCCTCGTTAGACATCTCAGAAAAGCGACTTCCGCAGGACGGGCGTATGATGCTTAATCATGAACAAGAACGATCGGACGTACGTGTTTCTATTCTCCCAACCCTGCATGGCGAAAAGGTCGTACTGCGGATATTAGGACAGGATGCCGGAGAATTAGATATCAGGCAATTGGGTATGGACTCGGCAGAGCAACGGGCATACTTGCAAGGTGTCTCTAAACCGCATGGCATCATTCTTATATCTGGCCCTACAGGATCAGGAAAAACCACTACACTTTACGCAACGTTGAAGCACCTGAATGAAACGGTTCGCAACATCGTTACCATCGAAGATCCTGTTGAATACACCCTAGAAGGTATTAATCAGGTTCAAATGAAAGGAACGATAGGTCTAGACTTTGCCGCGGCCCTGAAAAGTTTCTTACGACAAGATCCTGACGTGATCATGCTCGGAGAGATCCGCGATGCAGAAACCGCGCAAATGGCCATTCGAGCTTCCTTAACAGGGCACTTGGTGCTGAGTACGATACACACGAATAGTGCTTGGGGAACAATAAGTAGGTTGATCGATATGGGCGTTCCGCCATTTCTGCTTTCGTCGACACTGAACGTCAGTGTTGCACAACGATTAGTTCGGTTGCTGTGCAACAATTGCAAAACACCAAACGCAAACGATACAGGAGGAAAGTTCACTGCCGTAGGTTGCCCTACATGTCATTATACAGGGTACAAAGGCAGGCGCGCTTTGTACGAGGTAATACCTATCACCAGGGCAGCGAGCAAGATGATACATGATGGTATTACCGATCAAGCTGAAGCACAAGAAAAGTTGAAATTCCGGACCCTGGCGAGCAGCGCCAATGAGCTCATAGAACAAGGTCTTAGTAGTTATGAAGAAGTATTACCGATCATTACAAGTAGATGAGGTTAGCCGCATTGATAATTATAATTTTCTGTGGTGTTCTTCATGTGAACGCACAAGAACGGATCGATCAGATCAGGTCATTGTTAGCGGCATCTGTGGTCGATCACCCCGGACTAGATGGCACGGTAGAGTTAAGTGTTAGCAGTACATCCATTGCAGAATTCGTGCGCGCGTTGGGCATGACCCATGAATTGAATTTGACCATTGAACCGGGCATTGACGCTGAGGTATACAATAATTTCTCCAATGCCAAAGTAGCGGATGTGCTGGTCTACTTATGCAAACAGTATGATCTTGAGATAGAAGTGATCGGATCCATCATCGCATTAAGGAAATATACTCCTCCACCTGTGGAAGTAATCCCTATTCCTGAAAAACCGTTAGGCATCACCTGGAATCCAGATAACAAGACCGTTGACCTTGATCTGCGTAACGACAGTTTAGGCATGGTCATTCGCACATTGAATCTAGCCAGTGGAGAGAATATCGTACTAGCACCTGGCCTAGGAGGAAACCTGGTTTCCCTTTTCGTGCGTAACGTGAATATCAACGATGCATTGGACAAGCTAGCCTTCTCGAATGCCCTGAGTCATGAACAAACGCAGGGTGGAGAACATAGATTACGGCAAGGTACTCCCGAACAAATTGCAGAGGCTGACCCAAGAGCAGGCAAGAATAGGCCAACGGCAAGAGTAGGTGATGGTAACGTCTTCGTTGAAACACAAAACGACGGCACCTTAAGTGTCGAAGCGCAGAACACGCCGATCACCGTTATTCTTGAAGAAATATCTCGGCAGAGTGGTCGTAGTTATTTCATTCTCGACCCCATCGACCTAACAACTTCCTTGTTCGTAGAGCGGGCAACATACGAAGAGCTTTTAGCTCACCTGCTTCGTGGAACAGAACTCACCCATCAAGTACGGAATGGTGTTGTGCTGATAGGAAATCGTGACAAAGAAGGCTTACGGCAGACCGAATTAGTGCGGCTAAGGAATCGGCCCATTACATCTATTCTAGAAGCTATTCCAGCAAGTATGACAGCAGGTGTTGAGGTGAAAGAGTTTATCGAATTGAACGGCTTCATTTTGAGCGGAAGCTCCACTGCCATATCAGAGGTTAAACGGTTCTTACATGCGGTTGACCAGGTGGTGCCCGTTGTAATGATCGAGGTGATCATTGTAGACGTGAACAAGTCTCGGTCGCTGAATACCGGCATTCAAGCTGGTATTGGGGACGGCCCCACTAGCTCTGGCGGCACCCTTTTACCTGGTGTGAATTACGACCTGACCTCCACCACAGTGAACAGTTTGATCAACAGTTTTAACGGCTTTGGCTTATTCAACCTAGGTAATGTCACCTCTGACTTCTACTTGAGTATTCAGGCTCTTGAAACAGATGGTTATTTGAAAACCCGATCAACGCCTCAACTGAGCACACTGAACGGACATGAAGCGACGCTGAGCATTGGTGAAACAGAATATTATCTGGAGGTCCAGAACAACATCATAGGCACGCAAAACCCAACGGTGACCACTTCTCAACTTTTCAAGCCGGTCAATGCTGACCTAGCAATCACGATAAGGCCTGTTGTAAGTAGTGAGGAGATCGTTACCCTGGAGTTGGAAGTGACCCAGAGCAACTTCACCGAGCGGATCGCAGAAACCGCACCACCAGGTCAGGTACAACGTACATTCAATTCAATTATAAGAGTCCGAGACCGCGATATGGTGGTCTTGGGTGGTTTGGACGAGAAAGAGCAGAGCCGCAGCGGTAGCGGCCTGCCTTTCATCGCACGCGTACCCATCCTCAAGTGGTTCTTCGGGTCACGTTCATTGCGCAATGCAAAGAGCAAATTGACCATCTTCATTCGTCCAACAATAATTCATTGACATGGATAAAGGAGGGCTTATAATCGGCAAAGGACATGTGATCGGACTAGAGCTTTATTCTCTTGATGAAGGGCTTGGCATCCGCTACGCCTACCTCCAAAAGAAAAAAAATAAAATTGAGCTTATCGCGCAAGGCGAGGTCAGCAATTGGGAAGCATTGAAGAATCAATTCGGTGATCGCATACCCCTAGCTATCAATTTGAATACAAGCAAGGTGCTGACCCGCTCCATCACTGGCCCCATAGATATCGATGCGAACATTCAAAGCGCGCTTCCCAACGTAGATACCTCTACCATTACCGCCAGCGTTCTACCCAGCTCAACCAATCATGGTATTGGGCTAGTCAGGCGCGACATTGTTGCCAGCTTACTTGAAGATGCTCGATCGCATGGATTTCGGGTAACCACCCTACTGATCGGTCCTTGGTCATTAATGAACCTGAGTTCCCTGACCGGTCAAGAAAAAGTTAGCTACGGCGGATGGGAGCTGTCCGATATAGACGGTAACATTACAGTCCACAAACACGCTGCAAATCCAGATCTAAGTCTGTCCGGATTGGATGTAGAAGGAAACAACGTGCTTGCTTTCTCCACAGCATGGCAACAACTTGCTGGAACAGTTGACATCGTTTCCAATGTCCACACTGTCATTGGCTCGGATGTTCAAGAAGAAACAGCGCGTTTACGCTATGAATTCGGCATGGTGATCAGCGCTGCTTTACTGGTGATCTTGTTCGTTTCGCAATTAGTAGCAAGTAATTACCTCGATAAGAAAGAAGGTGCACTTAATACCAGTTTAGCGGCCCATCAAGCGCTCCAGCAAGAAATCCAGCAGTTGGAAAAAGATGCTAAAGGGAAACAGTTACTGGTTTCGTCATTAGGTATTGACCAGGAGGATCAACTCACCTTAACCGCATGGGAAGTATTACAAGATGTTCCTAAGGGAATCAGGCTCAACGAATTGACCATCAATCCGATGAAAAAGATCACCGAGAACAAACACATTGCGGCTGAACTCGGCGTGATACGTGTTTCAGGCACATGTGAAGATACCCGAGAGGTGAACAACTGGATGAACACCATTCGGGGTTCTCATTTATTCACTGGAGTGCGGCTTCTTGCGTACTCACTGGATGAAGGGGTGCCACATTTTGAGATCGAGATCAAGGCATGAACAACCTGAGTTACACTAAAAAACTAATCATCTTAGCAGTAGCTACCTGTTTGATCTGCGTCGTATTCGTCAAGAAAAAATGGCAGCCAACCATAGATAGGTGGAGTACGGCGTCTTCCATCCTTGTTGAACAAGCCAAGGGAACCAATATGGTCGCGCAAAAAGACAAATGGGTTCAACTGAATACCTCGTTAGATGAGACTTTATTGGCTGACAACAATGGAAAAGAACGTTGGGCAGAAGCCCTCACCTTAATGGCAAGTGCTCAGAAAGCGGGCGGCGCAAGCCTCTTCGCAATAGAGCCCGAACACGTCATGCAAGAACAAGGTTTTAGCATACACTCCCTGCCCTTGGTGGTTACTGGAAATACAGCTCAAATCTTGGAATTCTCAAGATCACTTGAAGAAGAGATCCCAGCAGTGCACCTGTACGCCATGCACATGCGTGCAGACAAACGCAGTTACAAGAAAAACAGGACGCTTACCTCTCGCTTCATCCTAAGATCCATACAACCATGAAAAACCTTTTCTTCATATGTTTCATCGCCTTCTTGTATGTCTCCTGTGATGATATTCTGCAAGAAGATCTGGACGGTTTTGGCGTGATCTTGCTCGCTCCGCCTGAAAACCATACCACCAGCTTGAACCAAATCCAGTTCAAATGGGAAACGGTTCCCCATGCAGATGCATATCGGATCCAAATCGCTGAGCCTTCTTTTAATGGCCCGGTTGAGTTCATACTTGACTCCTTGGTACTCGAAACAACATGGATCCAAAGCCTTGATCCTGGCGAGTACGAATGGCGAGTACGCGCAGAGAACAACATCAGTCACACAGAATATTTCGAACGCGAATTGACCATTGCACAGACCAATGACCTAACAGGACAATTGCCTCAACTGATCTTGCCACTAGGTCAGTTCAACACAAGTTCGACTGAACTTTCCTTTTCATGGAACAGACTACCTAGTGCCGTAGACCATCGGTTCCAAATCACTGATCTCACGAGCAACGTCGATCTGATCAATAACATCATTACTGCGGACACCTTCCAATGGACGAATTTTTCGGAAGGGGACTACCGGTGGGGAGTACAAGCTCAAAATACCAATAGCACTTCTCAATTCGCATTTCGAGAATTCACCGTTGACCGCACCCCGCCGTCAGTACCTATTCACATGGCTCCGTCAGATGGAGCTACTCTGAGCGCTGGTACCATCTCCTTTGAATGGACAAGTGGGGTTGACGATTGGACCGACGTTAATGACACCATTTTCTTGTTGAACACCACGTCCATGGAACAGCTTGTCATTCCTATTTTGGGTGGCATCTACACCGATTCGCTCCAAGCGGGTATTTACGAATGGAAAATCCGGAGCGTGGACCAACTCGGTCACTTTAGCAACTCCAGTCCTTGGAGCGTTACCTTACAATGAAACAAAAAGCAGTACGCATAGGCTTGTTTGTTTGCGTCCTCGCTATTTGGGGGGCGGTTTGGAGCAAAGTGCGCGCTCCTGACCCACAGACCCTAGCAGAGGCAAGCCCCTTACAGGTTGTGGAAAAAGATACCATCTACAAGATCCAAAAACTTCCAACGCATTTTGCCTTTGAAAGAGATCCTTTCATGGCTGGGTCAGTGCACCCGAAGAGAAATGTCAACAATTCTTCTGGTTCAAGATCGGACCAACAGACAGCAACACGTGCGCGCGCAGATCGAAAAGAAACCTCAGAAACCGCGACCGTATGGCCGGATATGCAATTGAAAGGGTTCGTCATGCCCAAGGTCAACGAAAGTGCTTCGGTGGCTATTTTATTCGTAAAGGGAAAGGAAATTCTAGTAACTGCAGGAAGCGTGGTTGAAGGAATAAACATTCAAAAAGTAGGCCCGCACATAGTTGTGCTAGAACAAAACGGCCAAACGAAAACACTGGTACAACCTTGATCAGAACGCCGTACTTAATTTGAACATCGGCAAGTACATCGCCACCAAAACAATGCCCACGAAAACCGAAATAATAAGGATTGTTGCGGGCTCCAGTATTGATCCCATGACCGCTGTTTTATGCTCAACTTCTTCCGTGTATTGATCGGCCATGGCAGAGAACGTTTTATCTAATTGCTTGATCTCTTCCGCAACACCCACTTTTGCTACAAATGCGGTGTCGAATACGACATGTTTTTTCAAGCTTTCTTTCATGCTACCGCCCCGCACTAAATCTTGTTTCAACGTATGTAAGGTCTCTCGCATAACCACAGAATCATTCATATCTGCAGACAATTCAATGGCTTTGTCCAGTGGAGCCCCGGTACGCAAGAGCAGATCCAAACTTTGACTGATCCGCGCCAACCAGGTCTTCCGTTTGATCTCTCCAAAAAACGGAATACGCAATTGAAAAAACTCAACTCGTCTACTCACTGTTGCGCGTTTCATAGCCAACTTCAAAGCGATCACCGCACCAATAACACCAAGTATCAGCAAACCAAACCACGTTTTGAACGATTCCGAAATATGCATCACCACCCGAGTCAACTTCGGCAGTTCCGCCCCTGACCGCGCGAATACCTCAGCGAACATTGGAACGACCACATTCATCATAAAGATGATCACCAATGAGCTTATGCATAGAACAAACAAGGGATACGCCATTGCTTGGCGAACCGTTCGTTTCAATTTGAGCTTTCCTTTATAGTGTTCTGCAAGTTGCGCAAAGACCGTTGGCAAAGCGCTACTTTCCTCTCCAATGCGGATCACAGACCTTTCGTAATTGGTAAACTCCGGCATCGGTGCTATCGCTTCGCTAAGGGTCACACCTTGTTCTACTTTGGCCTGGATACCCGCAAGCACCTTTACGGTACCTTTCTTTTCGCTTAGCTCTTTCAAGATTTGGATCACATTCCTTACGTCGATATTGGCATCAAACAGTGACGCGAATTCTCGATAGATACGTTCCTTCTCTACATCACTCAATCCGCTACGCCCGATCAGGTCTACATTCAGGTCTGCTATTTTCCAGGACTTATTCCTAGGCGCTTTCGTTCGCGGGGGCTTGGCTATTTGAGGTATCTCAATTGCCATTTCGCTCCGCTTTTGAGAGTCTACCAACAACATCTTCCACCTTGTGTATCGTAATCACGCGCTCCTTCCCTGCTGTGTTCAATTGAAAGTGAACACCAGGGTTCGTTGTATTCAAATCGTGTAAGACGGTCGCAAATCCAAGAACGGTATTTTCTGAAGAGCGAAACGTACTGTCCTGTGTATTGGTATAGTTCACTGCCCCTTCTTCTCTGGTGAAGGTTATCCCCGTCTCTCTTTGTTCGTATGTATACGCTTCTTGCGCATCGCGGTACAGGTACGCCGTTAAACTCAAAAAAGAATCCCGTTCCGAAGCAGCGTGGTGCATGGCATTAAAAGCCGTATTAGAATTGCCCATCACGAACACGGCGAACGTACCAACAACACCAAGCAGTAACAAGGAGATAAGTA
>CAZPEQ010000022.1:0-14006 GCA_964585605.1 uncultured Weeksellaceae bacterium
GCTTGGCTTTTTTGTAGTCGTTGGTCTTGAGGAACGCCCTGTTGTCGCTTTCGTGGATCTTCCTTGGGAAGTACCCGAACGCGCTTTACTTGAACCACTCGAGCCTTTTCTTGCCGTCGACTTTGACGTATTGCCTCTTGTTGACGTTGTGCGCGTTGTCTTGTTTGAGCTCCCTCGAGTCGAATTTTCCGTACGCGCGGTACCAGTAGTTCTCGTGGCCCTTGATCGACCAGTACCTGATCTGGTTGCTCGCGAGGTATTCGCTGCACCCATCACCTCGCGGGTTCTCGCCGAACCAGTGGAAACACCTGGACGCGTTCTTGAAGCAATCGCACCGTTACTAACGCTGTTTGTGTTTCGCACGTTGCTAGCCAAGGCAGGATAGTTCTTACTCTCTCGACTGAGATACTCCTTGCTCTTCAACTGCTGTGTTGGATTTAACCGATTGTGGTTCGCACGGGCGGTCTCCAACCTTCCTAACTCTCGAACAGCTTGTACTGACCCTGGCCGTGTTGGATCGAGACGTTGCGGTAAGACGCCTCGGTTTTGACGGTGCCAATGCCTTGTTGAGCGGCTGATGGCACTAACACTGCCCCTGTGCCCGTAGAAATGCGCAGAGTAGTGGCAGGCCAAACGCGGATATCGGTTGTAGTTGTATGGGTAAGCGTAATACCAGCCCATGAAGTATGCAGACGGTAACCCCCACCTATACCAACCATTCCATCGGAAGTGCCAGTTCCATCCCCAACCCCAACTGCTGTACACCGGGTATGGGCGCCAGCGCGGGTAGCTGTACCAACGCGGGTAGCTGAACCAATATGGGTATGAATAGTGGTGGTGATGTACTTCACGCACCCCTCCATCTTCCCCGGGGCTTCTCACTACTTCTTCCTGACCATCTACTTCCTCTTCACGCTCGGTGTAATACGCATCATCGTCTTGATATTCTTGCTCAAATTCCGCTGATGCGTCCTCAAACTCCTGCGCCGCCTCTGGATCGTTCTCCAAGCTCGCACGCCAATCGTTCAACTCTTTCGCATTCTCATCTGCGACTTCACCATTTAATCGTTCTGCCAAGGCAAGCGTTCCTTGCGGATCTTGCCTGTACATTTCCCCAACAGTAACTGTAAGGTCAATACTTTCTGTTAAGATGCCCAACACCTCAGGATGCTCCAACAAGGTGCTCATCGATTCTTTCACACCTGCGGGGTACCTAGTCATTAGTTGGTCAAATGCATCATCTCCTTCTCCTTTGAGCGCAGCTATCTGTTCCAAGCTGCGAAACTCTTGATCATACATTTTCATTGCACGAGCCCGAATGATCTCTGGATGTGCCTCAAGTGCTTTGATCAACTGTCGCTCTTTGCGAGGACCAACGGCTGCCATGTCCTCGATCAATCCAGGATAACGGGTAAGATCCCATAGTGCACGTTGCGTGTCCTGATCTTTGGTACCGATCACATCGTTGAACTTGTCAGCCGTGCGTTCTTGTATTTTCTGGATCTTTATAAGCGCAGCTGGTTGTTGGGCCGCTTCAAATATGGCTTCTCTAGCTTCAGCAGGATAAATGACCAATGCCTTCAGGCTTTCTTGATCCTCTTCGCTTAATTTTTCCAGAATAGCATCACCGCTTTGTGCAAATGCTCCAACGCTAGCTAGTAATCCTAGCATTGCCAATCCTGATGTTACGATTTGCTTTCGTATTGACCTAAGTGCGTTGTTCATTTTAAAGCTGTTTTTAGTGAGTACTTGTACTGGAATACGCATATACCGTGCCAGAACAGAAAGGTGTAGCGATTGATTGTGGTGGCCCGAGCCCTGCGCAAGCAGTTTGGTCTCTGCACCTCTTTCCGAATATGGTTATATTGGAACTTCAGCAGCAAGGCTCTGCTGATTTTGTTTGTTTCAAAATCAATTTAAGTCTATGATAATATTCGGCACAAGAGGAGTAAAGTCTACCCTAAAATCGGGTAATTTTCATTGTCCGCAATGCGAGCAAGACAAACCGTTCAGACATCGCAAGGTGACTAAATTCTTCACTTTGTACTTCATTCCGTTGATTCCATTGGGAAGCGCAGGAGAGTACGTTGAATGTGGCAATTGCAAGGGCACGTTCATTCCTCGGGTTTTGGAAGCGAACAATTCATCTCAAGAAGCGTTCATGGCGATTTACGAACAGGCGATCCGCCACTCCATGGTGCTGATCATGCTCGCCGATGGCGTGATCGATGAGAATGAGAAAATACAAGTGCGGGAGATCATCAACAAGTTCGGGAAGAACGACATGTCTATGTACGATCTGAAAAAGTACATTGAACAGGTGCAGCGCGAAAATGAAGACGTAACGACCTATTTAAAGAAGATCGGCCCTTCGCTGAATGAGCACGGTAAAGAGTCGATCATTAAATGTGCTTTGTCCGTGGCAGCCGCAGATGGACATATTGACCAGTCAGAGTTAGCTCTTATCGCACAAATGGGAGAATCGATGGAAATGTCTGCTTCCCACCTGAAAGGCATATTGAGCGAAGTTTCGGAGCCCGCTCAACTTGAGGCTTAGGCCTCTCTTGCTTATTTAACCAATCTTGACTCTGGATAGGTATTGTACCAAGCAAACCAGAACAGGTTGTGAGAAGGTAAACGTTTCAATACCTCTCCATTCGGACCGCGTACTTCGTCGTGAGACACCTGCCACTGTTGTCCTGAGTCATCCAGCAACACTTCTTTCTTGTACGACTTGAAGGCAAAAGCCTGGCTGTCATAAACGCGCACTGCACCCGTTTTATCTGCTAGTGCGATAAAAGAGGTGGTACCGATCTTGCCTTTATACCATTTCTTCTTCTTGAAGTAGGCAATGGAAATGGCAAGCGGATCCTCTCGGTAGCCATCAGCTCTAATGATCAATACTTCGGCCTTGTTGCGGAGGGTGGGGTTTGATTCTGGCACAGGGATCAATAGTTCGTCCGTCGCGAAATAATCGCGGTACGCAGCACCTTCGCTATAGTCGCGCTCATGCCCCGTGTTCAACGAGAGCACTTTCGTAGTTGGGTGTATTTTCTTCCATTCGCCCCAAGTAGTGGTCACGACTGGCCAAAGATCAAGCTCAATACCTTTATCAGCGAGCGGGCCGATCACTGGCTTTCCTTCAATGGTATTCCAAAGGCTTTGCGTTTCCTTATCATACATCAATTTGTTAGATCGATATAAAAAACCGCTGGTACCTAATCGATAGGTCTTGCCCTTGTGTTTTGCATTGTAGGCGATGACTGTTCCGCAGAGCGTGCAATAAACCCCAGCCACCCGTTCACCTCCAAAATCATCAACGAAGAGCTCATGCCAAGCCAATATCCGTTTCGGGTATGCTTTGGCCACACCGTTTATATATGCCCCGAAAACAACATCGGAATCTGCCAGGTATGTGGCTTCTTCTGGATTTAATAATTCAGGATCTCTGAGCGGCGGTATACCGTCTTGTGCCACGCCCCCCCAAACTACCTCTTCTAAGCGAATATTCGCTTGATGGGAACGCTCTTGAAAATAAGGTTCGAATTTGGGGTCAATGTGTTTATATAACTCCGACTTGAAGTCGAAATAATAGGGCTTTTGCTCTGGATCAACATCCCACAACCATTCCATCCATTCGAAAAAGGTAATATGAGACTGACCCGTTTTACGCTGCAACAACTGGTTGATTACTTTATCTAAGTTCTTTCGCTCTTTTTTGTCAAAATTGAATCGTTTTATTTCAACCAGCGGCGCCACCATGCCCATTTCCCAATTCTTATCCAGTAACTCTATGGCCTGCTCATCCGCTTCAGCACTTTCTGCATAAATAAGTGTTTCCAGCAAGCTGAGTACTTCCTCGTCATTGAAGGTTTCAGAAGATTGAGCATTGCAGCCCATAAGTGCCGCAGCACTGACCAGCCAAAGAGATATACTTACCCGAAACACCATATTGCATAGAACCCCATTCATAAGAACATGTTGTGATGTGTACGACCAGATGGCTCTAAGTATTGTAATCTAAAAGAGGAGTATCTACTAGAACCCTCCTGGGATCGTAGAAGCATCCATTCCAGCAACCCAAACCGGGGTACAACATGCAGAGGTCTCTCAACCGTTACTATAATTCGGAGCCTCTCGGGTAATGAACACGTCATGTGGGTGGCTTTCTTTTACTCCTGCGGAAGTGATGCGCACAAACGTAGCCTTCGTTAACTCTACTACGCTAGACGCACCGCAGTAACCCATACCGGCGCGCAGGCCACCTACAATCTGATGAACCACCTCTGACAACTTTCCTTTGTACGGTACCCTTCCGGAGATCCCTTCTGGGACTAATTTCTTGATATCGTCTTCCATATCCTGAAAGTAACGGTCTTTACTCCCTTTCTGCATGGCTTCGATAGAGCCCATTCCTCGGTACGCTTTGAACCGGCGCCCTTCATAGATGATCGTCTCTCCTGGGCTTTCTTCAACACCTGCGAACATGGAACCGACCATGACGGTTCCTGCTCCTCCGGCGAGTGCTTTCACGATATCTCCTGTG
This sequence comes from uncultured Weeksellaceae bacterium, assembly GCA_964585605.1. GTDB lineage: Bacteria > Bacteroidota > Bacteroidia > Flavobacteriales_F > PHOS-HE28 > CAZPEQ01. The sequence continues at coordinate 4,547 of CAZPEQ010000022.1, forward strand.
AAACGTATTCCTCCGTCGGCAATGACCGGAACATCCGTATCTGCAAGTGCCTGCGCACATTCGTGGACGGCAGTGAGCTGAGGTACACCAACCCCTGCAATGACCCTGGTCGTGCAGATACTACCTGGGCCGATACCCACCTTAACCGCATCTGCACCAGCTTCTGCTAGTGCCACTGCCGCAGCGGCGGTGGCAATGTTACCAGCGACAATATCAATGTCAGGGTATTTGCTCTTAACCTCCTTGAGCATAGCGATCACACTTTTGGTGTGTCCATGCGCCGTATCGATGACCAGCGCATCAACACCTGCCTTATGCAATGCTTCCGCTCGTTCAAGGCTATCGCCGGAAATACCTATAGCTGCGGCTACCCGCAAGCGCCCAAACTGGTCTTTACAACTGTTGGGTTTTTCCTTGATCTTAATAATGTCCTTGTAGGTGATCAAGCCACACAGTTTGTTGTTCTCGTCCACCACAGGAAGCTTTTCGATCTTATGTTCCTGAAGGATCTCCTCTGCTTCCTTCAAGTCGATCTTCTTCTCTACGGTAACGATGTCTTCTTTGGTCATGACCTCTGTAACGGGCCGGATCATGCTCTTCTCAAAACGCAGATCGCGGTTGGTAACGATACCAACCAGAATGGCTTGTTCGTTGACCACGGGAATACCTCCAATGCTATGTTCTGCCATCATGTGCAGGGCATCGCCAACAGTTGCATTCTCTAGTAAGGTAACGGGGTCTTGGATCATGCCACTTTCGGAACGCTTCACTTTCCGAACCTCATCAGCCTGTGCTTTCACCGATTGGTTTTTGTGCACCACACCGATACCTCCTTCTTGCGCAATGGCGATAGCCAAGTTTGCAGAGGTAACCGTATCCATTGCAGCAGATACAATCGGTACATTCAAGGAGATGTTACGCGTAAACTTTGAGCGGATATTCACATCGCGCGGCAGCACTTCTGAGTACGCTGGAACCAGCAGTACATCGTCATACGTGAATCCTTGATTTGAAAAACGACTCGTTAAAGACCTTCTGTCCGCCTTGGTAAGCGACCCGTTCTCCGGAGCGGTGGTAGTTCGTTCCATGCACAAAGGTAAATGAACATGGCTGAATTGAACTATTCCAATAAATTAATAAATGTCACGGTACCTTTCTTTTCTACCCGTTGTCCAGACCCGGTCGAGTAGATAAAGAAGTAGGCATACACTCCTTGCGGAACAAACTCCCCATTAACCTTACCGTCCCACCTAGCTTCCGGATCATCTGTATGCCATACCGCTTTACCCCATCGGTTGAAGATGGTGAACTCTAAGTTCTGCAGATCGGCAAAAGAGGAAACCGCAAAGAACTCCTCGTTTTGCCCACTTCCTCCTGCTACGAAGGCATTCGGTATAAAAACCAGGTCTTGTTGCACTGTACATGAAACGTTACTCCGAGAAAGCGTGTCTGGCGCAAAAGGGTTCCCCGCTTCAACTGCTTCCACATAGTAGCAGAAATCGCCTCGTGCCCCAGTGAACAAATTCACGTCATCGTCGAAAAACCATTGTCCGGCCGGAACAGCCGCAAGGAAGTTGAACGGTTCCCCGCCAATACTCCTATAGACACGATACCCTCCTACTTGCCCGGCCCAAACCTGGTACCCATTCCAATTAAGATGGTTGAAACCATCTAGGGTAGAATTGGTGCGCAGCCAGACCGTAGCTGCTTCATTAGATAGAAAAGATTCATTACCACAACTATCTAGAACCATAATCTGATATCGATAGCTGAACTTATCTGCTTCTACACCGATATCATCGAACGTGATATCCAAGGCCGCGCTAGCGGGCAATGTGGCAACCGGTATGAAGGGGCCATCGTTCTCTGCTCGTTCTAACACGTAGCCGCTAACCAAGGCCGTTTGGTCTACCCGGTCGACAATACGAATGTGATCCTCACTAACAACGGTTGCCGTTCGGATGTAGTTTGATACTGGCTGACCTGGAAAGTCGGTTGTGACGCAATATCTATTGGAAAAGGAAACTTCGCAACTATCCTGACCTATGGCCTTAATGAAGTAGCAATAATCGTTGAATGGTATCGTGCCAAGGTCGGAATAGAATAACTGTCCGGCGGGAATATTTGCCAGCAAGAATGGTGAGCCGTCGTTCAACTCCACATACAACTCATATTCCGGAACGGAGTCCCAACCGAGGTAAGGAGACCACTGTAAGAAAACCTCCGGCACGCATTGATCATAGTTACCTTGGAGATGTATTGTGGCTTGCCCCGTAACCGTTGCACTGGTATTGGGCTGTGGCGGAGAGCCTGAGAAGCATGTGTCAAAGGCAGCAACGGTGTAGGCCAGACTGCCTAATACCGGGTCTCCATTGACGTCCGTATAGTTTGTATTAAACTGGCCAAAAACCGTATCTATGATCACGTTACCGGTTCCGATGACATTAACAATGATGTAGCCATCGGTGTCTGGTTCAGGACTAGGGTCCCATTTAAAGTTAGCCAAGCCTGTAGCGGTATCTACACTAGCCGCTACCACCTGTGGCACAGTAGGCGCGGTAACGTCTTCAAACTGATCACCTGTAACATTAGAGAAGGACACGCAGCCCGGCGCACTTTCGATACCGATACGGAATGATAGGGAATCGCTGCAGATGGTGATCACGTGTTGAAAATTGTTAACCGTGTAAACGGTCGTATCAATAACATTCCATACCCCCACAGGGTACTCTAACCATACCTGATACAATTGGGTAGAAGCTGGAATAGCAGGAACATGTTGTGTATTCCAATTCAGCAACGCACTGCCCAAGGGAACACTTTGAGCGACCGTTAAGAACAGAGTAGCTAAGGTGTCGCTGTCAACCGAAAGGTTAGGAGCAGGTCCCACATCCAAGACATTCACGAAATAATACTGTTGACTTTGATCAGCCATTGCCCCAACATGCACGAACGTATTGGTGAGATACGTGCTAACGGTGCCTATTTGCGTGAACGGCCCAGCCAGCGTTGGTGCATGAAAAACCTGATATTGATTAAAAATACCCGTCGGATCAGGCGGTATGACCCACGTCAACTCGGCATCACCACTCGGCAATACGGAGGCACAGACCAACTCAGGCGCATTCAAACTTGCACTAGCGTATTGCGGCAATAGCGACACGATCACCCAGGCAAAAACCTTCAACTTCACGTTCATCCGTATTAGTAAGACGTTAAGGTGGCGCAAAGTGTTGCCATAACCGTCCTAATTCACTTCTTTTTTTGCTGCGGAGAACTCCGCAACCAGCTCCTTCATAATCTGGGCAGCCGGTAAAATATCTTTTATCATACCGCTGACCTGACCTATTTCCAGTTCTCCTTCCTCAATATCTCCTTCAAACATGCCTCTCTTCGCCCGTGCACGGCCAAGTAAGGTTTTCAACTCCTCCGGCGTTGCACATTGGGCGTACGCTTGCTGCAAGTCCGCATAAAATTTGTTGTGTAAAAGGCGTACCGGCGCTAACTCCTTCAGAGTCAGCGTTGTATCACCTTCACCAGCCGCCACGACCCGTGCTTTAAACGCCGCATGTGCTGACGATTCTTTGGCACAAACGAAGCGGCTGCCTATCTGCACTCCATCAGCCCCCAGAATCATGGCCGCTAGCATCGCTTTTCCTGTTGCAATGCCACCTGCAGCGATCACTGGTATGTCAACTGCTTGCCGCACCATTGGAATCAGCACCATGGATGTGGTTTCATCATGTCCGTTGTGCCCTCCGGCCTCAAAGCCCTCGGCAACTACAGCATCCACACCTGCTTCTGCCGCCTTTACCGCAAACTTGACGCTAGAAACCACATGAACCACCTTTACCCCCCTGTCTTTCAACAACTTAGTCCAAGTCTTAGGATTCCCCGCGGAAGTAAAGACAATCGGAACTTTCAGCTCTAAGATCGTGTTGATATGCTCTTCGATGTTTGGATAGAGCATGGGAATATTGACCGCAAACGGATGCGGGGTTGCTTGCTTACACTTTTCAACATGCTCACGGAGCACCTCTGGATACATCGATCCTGAACCGATTATACCTAAACCTCCTGAATTTGACACGGCAGCGGCCAATTCCCAGCCAGAACACCAAATCATACCAGCCTGAATTATAGGCACTTGTACATTGAACAGGTTCGTTATTCGCTCTCCTTTTCCCACAGCAACAAAAATAGGCATGTCGTTTAGACGGATACCTGTGTACGAGCAAAATGAACACTTAATTTATCACCATATTATCGGTGCGTTCTTGTTTCAACGCACATTCTGACTAAGTTTGTAGGATTAGTAACGTGAAGACCTATTAAACACTAATGAAGCTGATTCGACCTTTACTCCTTGCTTCGCTTGTTTCATTACTGAGCGTACCCGCTGAAGCTCAGTACCTTTGGGATGTTGGCATTCATGCCGGCGGAGCCAACTTGTTGGGAGATATTGGCGGTCTTGAGAAGACCCGACGGGATTTTGTGTGGGATGCTCGTTTAGGACAGACTCGCTGGACTTTCGGCATTTTCGCACGTCGGAAATTCTCGCGCCTGCTTTCTGTAAATGCAGGTTTGCTGTATATGAGGCTGCAAGGTGCTGATAGCTTTTCCACGAACGGCCCTCGTCGCGGAAGGAACTTAAATTTCCGTAACACGTTTCCAGAGGTCTACATTAGACCAGAAGTGACCATTTATCAGGACAATGACCTTGGCGGACGGGGTCGTTATAAGACGGACTTCCGTCTTTTCGGATATGTTGGAATCGCTGGGTTTTACCATAATCCGCAAGGCCAGGTGAATGGTGAAGGTGAGTTCTTTGACCTCCAGCCACTTCGTACGGAAGGACAAACGGAAAGCTATGAGAATTTGCAACTGGCAGTGCCAGTGGGTATAGGGTTCCACTTTACAAAAAAGCGTAGGCACCGCTTTGGAATGGACTTTGGCTGGCGAACAACGTTTACGGATTACATTGATGATATCAGTACCACTTTTGGCGTGCCAAATCCTGAGGATCCAAGAGATATTGCTCTTGCTTCGAGTCTTGCTAACCAATACATCGATCAGGAAGGTGTACCCGACGCTATTCAGTATTCAGTTGGAACTGAGCGCGGAGATCCGACGCACAATGATTCTTACTTGACTTTGACGTTTACATATAGCTATGTGCTACGCGGTCAAAGTAATTTCTACCGCCAGCGTTACAGTTGGGTCCGTGGCAAGAAGCGTATTGGTCGTAAGAGTCGTGCGAAATTCTGATCTTGTGGATCAAATAAGAAATTGAAAAAGGAGCCTATGCGGCTCCTTTTCAAATTTGCGCGAATTCAACTAGTGCAGACTGTTGCGATTGTCTCCCTTCGAGCATGTGTGAGGCCGTTACCTCTCTTCTACATCTTTGTGTTCTTTCCTTGAGCAAATCTGCTCAACCGAAGAATGCTCTCTCCGGACGGAACCACCTCTCTGAATAAAATGTTTTGCATCGCAAACAGTACATTCCTTTCGGCGCACAGGAATACCGATCAACTCTGTTGAACTAGTGAACGCAGCGAGGCGCTTAATGAACTTGGCTATCTGTTTTTAACCTTACTCGAAGTATTACCCCTGTCACCGAACCCTTGCAAAACCACAGATACTAACCAAACATCGATAGGGCTTATGAAAGCGTCCAGAGGGCGAATCCCATTGCGTTTTAACGTATCGCAAAATCTTCATGTACTTATCAGGTTTCTCATAAATCAAAACGCCCCGACAGATGTCGAGGCGTTTGGGTAAAATCCGGTCAAACCGATTACTGAATAACCAATCGTTCAGTGATCATTCGACCATCCACTAGCACGTTGACGAGGTAAACGCCTTGTGCCATTGATCCTTGTAGTTCAAGAATTTCTTGATGGAGACCAGCATTCACAATGATGTTCTTCGTGTAAATGTCCTTTCCATAGATATCGGTAATGACCACCTTTCCATTCGTTGTTTCCTGGAAGTCATTGTTCAGGTTCATGTAAACCACCTCTCCTCTATTCGGGTTTGGATAGAGTGTAGCGCGTATTCCACCATCCGTGACAGAACGATCAACACCGCCTCCGTGGAAGGTGCTTGGCATTTCCCATGAGAGACAAAGCTTCGCCGCCTTGGATGGGTCTTGATTGCTCGAGTACGCCTGACGGCCTCCAATTCCTTGGATAACAAATACCATCGCGTTACCATCTACCCAACCCGGGCGATCCACGATCTCTTGTAACACCGCAGACATGTCTGGTGTACGCTGGTCCGAATCACTTTCGTCCAACATGGTCCAATCTGCAGGTGACCAAGGTGTTGATGCACTGGTCAATGGCCTGCTAGAGATATCATTCAACGGGAAGCTCAGTGCAGGTGCATTATCATTTGCCTCTGCCGCGATCTGGATATTACATGGGTTGTAGTTAATCGTATCCGCAGCGGTGAACTGGATGTGCGCTGCCGTTACGATTGCTCCCGCAGGAATGTTCAAGCCTTCAAAACGCAAGCCAACAACTTGGTTTCCTCTCCATTGGAAAGGCAATTCGCTGTCAAGAACGAGGTCAAGCGCACCTGCATCTAGATATACACCACCATTCTCTGCTTCTTCGCGATCACTGTCACCAGCGCCTAAGTCGTAACAGGTCAGGTCTCCTAAACATTCGTTGGTACCGTTACACACACCGCAATCATCAAACACGGCTGTACCACCTGGCATACCTGCACAGTCAATGATCTGGCCTACACAGTTACAACTGCTATCGTACACATCGTTTCCGGTTGTTGCAAGTCCGTCGTCGCATGCCGTTCCTGGCAAGGCCGTTCCGTTAACGACACCTGCACAATCGATCGGATCACCCAAACAAATACAGTTGGCATCATAAGCATCGTTAATTGTCAAGGCGTCACCATCATCACATGGCGTACCCGGCCCATTCGCACCGCCAGCTATTCCTTCACAGTCTAGTGGCAATTGCTCAGTCGTGAACGTGACACAGAGCACCGCTGCTTTGGTTGGATCTTGGTTACTTGAATACGCTTGACGGCCTCCAAATCCGTTGATCAAGAATGCCATGCTGTTGTTTTGATTCCAGCCCGGGCGGTTCACGATCTCTTGTAATATGGCAGCCAAGTTCGGTGTGCGCTGATCCATACCAGCTTCATCGATCACATTCCAATCTGCTGGGCTCCATGCCACATTTGCATTGGTAGCAGTACGACTGGAAATGTCATTTAAAGGGAAACTCAACAGCGGAGCATCGTCAGCCGCTTGTGCTGCAATATTCAATTGAACCGGGTTGTAGTTCACCGTATCCACAGCGGTGAATTGGATATACGCGTTAAGAATACTTGCTCCTTGCGGAATACTCAAGTCTTCAAAGTGTAGACCAATATGTTGATCACCTCTCCACTGGAATGGCAATTCACTATCAAGTACGAGATCAAGCGCACCAACATCTTCGTAGATACCACCTGCAGTAGACTCTTCTCGATCAGGATCAGCCGAAGTACCTAGGTTGAAACAGATGGTTTGTGTATTAGCTGTACCTGAACAGTTACAGTTTGCATCGTACACATCGTTGTTCGTAGAAGCATCGCCATCATCGCAAGCAGCACCTGGTAATGCAGTACCTCCGACATCACCGACACAGTCGATCAATTGACCCACACAGTTACAGCTTGAATCATATACATCGTTTCCTGTAGATGCATTTCCATCATCACATATCGTACCCGGTACGGAAGATCCATTCACTACACCTGCACAATCCAAGGGTTCACCCACGCAGTTACAGTTTGAATCATAGGTATCGTTAACGGTGTTCGCATCGCCATCGTCGCAAGCACTTCCGGGCACAGCTGAACCTCCTGCAATTCCTTCGCAGTCTGGAGGGAGTACTTGTGTGCTATACGTAACACAAAGCATTGCGGCCTTGGTCAAGTCTTGATCAGTTGAATAGGACGCGCGTCCTCCGAAACCATTGATCACAAATGCTATACTGTTATTAGCTACCCAACCTGGACGGTTAACCAATTCTTGCACGATCAAGGCCAAATTCGGTGTACGTTGATCCATCCCGGCTTCGTCAAGAACGTTCCAGTCATTAGGCACCCATGTAGCGTCAGCGGCAGTGGTCGTGCGCGAACTGATATTGTTCAAGGGGTAGCTCAGCAATGGAGCATCATCAGCAGATTCAGCGGCAATCGTTAATTGGATCGGGTTGTAGTTAACCGTATCCGCCGCAGTGAATTGGATGTACGCGTTAACGATACTTGCACCTTGCGGAATGCTCACGTTCTCGTAGTGCAAACCAATAGTCTGATCTCCACGGAATTGGAATGGTAATTCGCCATCAAGAACGAGGTCAAGCGCACCCGCATCTTCGTATATACTTCCATCCTGCGCTTCTTCTCGATCAGGATCCGCAGATGTACCTAGGGCGAAACAAACAGTAACTGGACCTGTAGCAGTGCCTGCACAGTTGCAATTGGTGTCATACAGATCGTTGGCCGTATTCGCATCTCCATCATCACATGCAGTACCTGGCAGCGCAGCTCCTCCTGCGACTCCTTGGCAGTCAACTGGCTCTCCGATACAGTTACAGTTCGCGTCGTAAAAGTCGTTCGCCGTTAGGACATTACTGTCATCACATGTGGTTCCCGGCAACGCGGTTCCGTTTTGGACACCTTCACAATCTGTAATGGTACCACCTCCGCAGTTACATATCGCATCCCAAAATTCTCCTTGTGTTAATGGGTTCCCATCATCGCACAAGGTTCCTGGCAAGGCCAATCCTCCTGGTACACCTTCGCAATCTGCCGGTGTACCAACACAGTTGCAGTCATTGGTCCAGGTATCGTTGATCGTTCCCACATTGCCATCATCGCAAGATGCGCCTGGCACTTGAGGGCCTCCTGCCACTCCGAAACAATCAATCAGTAGACCTGCACAGTTGCAATTCGCATCGTACACATCATTGCCCGTTGTGAAGTCGCCATCATCACAGGCTGTGCCTGGCAAAGCCATACCTCCTGGAATACCGGCACAGTCAACATTTATTGGCGTACCTGCGCAAGAACAATCAGCCTGATAACTGTCGTTTATCGTATTCAGATCACCATCATCACATGGTGTACCTGGTAGTGCAGCACCTCCTGCGACTCCTACACAGTCGATCAGTTCGCCAGCGCAGTTACAGTTCACATCGTAGACGTCGTTACCTGTTGTGGCATCGCCATCATCACATGTTGCGCCTGGTAGTGAAGCTCCTCCGGCGACTCCTTCGCAGTCGATCAACTCACCAGCGCAGTTACAGTTCACATCGTACACATCATTACCAGTTGTAACATCGCCATCATCACATGTTGCGCCTGGTAGTGCAGTTCCTCCTGCGACTCCTTCACAGTCGATCAGTTCGCCAGCGCAGTTACAGTTCACATCGTAGACGTC
>CAZPEQ010000023.1:0-13920 GCA_964585605.1 uncultured Weeksellaceae bacterium
CGGCAAATGGTAGTCGATGAGGAATTCATTGGGGTTCATGGAATCAAAATTTCCCTAGCAAGAATTAGAATCTATAGTTGCTCACTCTTAGTTGGAGCGCCCTTGGTTCTAGGCCTGACGATGTTCTTACCAAGATGAATAGATCGGTATAAAATAACTGCAACGTCGGAAAAAACACCGACCAATGTTCCTGATCACCTACCCTTGAATAATCCAAGCACAAGCTAACGAGCTCTTCGCGCTCGGTTTACCTTGCGGTTATGGCCTTTGCACATGGTTTTGGTTATGGCTTAGCTGCAATACTGCTTTTAGGTCCTGTTCTATTCACCTTGCTAAAGGCTTCGCTAGAGCACGGGTTCAAGGGGGGATTTGCGGTGGCACTCGGTATTATCATTGGCGACATTATAGTTGTAGTGATATGTATGAGTGGCTGGCTGGCCGGGTTTTACAAGTTGGTAGACCAACGGACCATTGCGATCGGTGCAGGGCTGATCCTATTATTATTAGGACTGAAATACGTATTGTGGCCAGATCTAAATACGCAAGAAGACAAAACCCTTAGCACGAGGAATATTATGGGGTTATTCTCCGCTGGGTTCTTGGTCAATTTTGTGAACCCTTTTGTCTTTACCGTTTGGATCGGCTTGACAATACATACCAACGAGGTGTACGGGGATAGTGCATTGCAATGGACATTCATGTTGGGGGCGCTATCTGGCATATTTCTGGGGGATCTGCTGAAAGCGGTTTTTGCACCTAAACTGAAGACCTTCCTAAAGGAAGACCTTTTGACGAAGACCTACCGCTTCTTTGGTCTGATCTTCATTTGTTTTTCCATTCGTGCTTTCTTCTTCGCACTCCAGTAAATTGTCGTAAAACATTTTTCTACATTTGAGGAACACTTAAACCTAGTGGCGATATGAATTGGCTAGTACACGGCCTTGCGGCTTTAATACCAATGATCATGGGAATGATCTGGTATAATCCTAGAGTATTTGGAACCGTCTGGATGAAGGAGACCGGACTGACTGAAGAGGAGATCCGATCTGGTAATATGGGGTTGATATACGGTTTAAGTCTCTTACTTGCGTTCGTTTTGACCACACTTTACCCCTTCGCGGTAAATCATTCGGTGCAGTTCATGGCGTTTTTCAGAAGTACGGCGCATCATGGTATGGGCGTAGATGTAGATAGTGAGGTAGGTAAGGGAATAATTTCTGCGATCACCGATTATCATGATCGATTTCAAACTCTGAAACATGGGATGTACCATGGAATGTTTGCTTCTATCGTCGTACTCCTACCCGTTATGGGGATGAATGCCCTATTCGAGCGCCGGTCGTTCAAATACTTCCTGATAAATTGGGGGTACTGGACGGTTACACTCGTATTAATGATGGGTGTTATCGGAGAGTTCAACAACGTTGAGATCCAAACGATGATTGACGACTCGCTTCCCAAGTAATTGGCAAAAACAGATTCAGGAATAAAGGGCGAGTTATTCGCCCTTTATTCGTTCTACGAGTTGACCAAGTAGTTCTGGAAAAGGTGTATCAGAAACCTCAGGCCGTTGGTACTGCTTAACGATCAAGTCTTGGCCATTCGGGATCAATTCATACCTGAACAGAAAAGGTTTCTCCGCACTGGGTTCACCTACTTGCCCAAACCGTAGATCATTGAATATCATCCTTTCGTTTTCTTGTGTGACCACGAATTGACCTTGTGTCAGGTGTTTCAAGCGCTTCACGTTATCGTGATCAGACCACTTACCAAGTACGTGATGATCTTTCGGCACCACCGCAAACTCAACCTCTTGCTTGGTATCTAAGTGCGAATGATACCCAAGCAGGTAGTGATCTCCTGCGTCTACATTAAATGTCCAAAGTATGGTGTTCAATGGAGCAGGTCTACTGGAAATGGACACGAAGTCAATATCCTGTCGCAGCAAGGATCGCTTGATCGCACTATGCGCCATATACTTGGAGAACAAGGTCAGCACCATGTAACCCGTGCTTATGAATAAACCCCAGCGGTTCCATTTCCACCGCCTCGAATCCTTCCGCTTCAGGAACATGGCCACGGTCAAACAGATCAGAAAGGGTAGAGTGTACGCTAGGTCGGCAACAAAGATGTTGTTGAATGCCACCTTCAAGGGCAAGGGCCAAAAAAACTGCGTTCCCCACGTAGTATGACAATCCAGTATAGGGTGTGTTACCAAGCTCCACCAAAACAGCCAAGACCAGTCCTTGACCAGCGTACCATCATCGCCGCGCTTTCTACGAAAGATCAAGAAAACCAGGGTCACCGTAAGCACCCACAACGCGGTCATTTTAGGAACCGATTCCATTCCCCGAAGGAAAACCAGTGCGAGTAAAACTGTGAACAAACTCAGAAAAGACGCCGCGTGTTTCTTAACCCACCAACCAAATACAGGAGCCATGGCTACGCAAAAAAGCAAGGAATGAGTGATTCCTCGGTGTGCCTCATTCGCTGACAGGTCGCTCATGAACGAACGCGATAGCACGTCCAAATCAGGTATCGTGCCCGCAATGGCTCCATACAACATGGCCTTATTCCCAACCCGTTTCCCGAGAACCAACTCCCCTACCGCTGCTCCGAGGACGATCTGCGTGACCGAATCCATTACTCCTTCACTTTCTTGAACGGCTCTCTCAGCTCGTATTCGCTGGGTTGAATGGAAGATATGAACGGCCCTATGATCTTATTGGCGATAGAATTTCGATGCTTAATGTAAAGCAGGAGGTCTTCGGGCAACGCACCTAAGGTGCTCTTGGCCTGCTCAGCGGTCCTGCCGAAATTGATGTGCTTCAAACCACGATGGATAGCGAACTCTAGAGTATCTATTAACATGCGCTGATACAGCAGCAGTTCCTTATTCATACTGTATTCAACACCAACATAATGCGCATCCAATACCTCTCCACGCACAAAACCCGCATTAAATCCAATGAGATTCTCGTCTAAGAAAAAACCGTGCAACATGAAGTCATCTTGATGTGCCGTTTTCCATGCACCATAAACAGAAATATCCAACCCATGGAACATATACGGTGAATGCTCAAGCACTTGATCGAATAAGGCTTGCATGCGCTGCGCATTCGATTCAACAAATGAAGTGGTCAATGGCCGCACATCCACCAGGCTGCATTTCTTTACAATATTCTTGAATCGAGTCCTTGATTTGGTGTTCAGATCGGTCAAGTAGGTCTCGAGCGAAGTCCAGTTCGGGCGGACTTTCATGATCATATTCACGTCCAAACGAAGCTTATGGTAACCCTTCTTTTCGAGTAAGGTCGTAGCGTCAAAATGTTTTGGGTAGAATTCTTTGAAAATGGCCACACTTGGCTTAGGGTCAAGGCTTTTGCCAGCTTGTATCCTCTTCAACATGCGACGCACCAATTCGATCTGCTTTTCTAACGGAATGTCCCCCAAGAAATGAAACCCATATTCTCCCGTATGAAAAACGTTCCCATTCACAAGGCACCGCACCTGCATATCGCTAAGTAGGCGAGTCCCTATCCCTTTATCCAATTGCCCTACATCCGAACGGTAGTCAGAACCGTTGTCAATAAAGTCCACTGACTGAAAGTACGCAATACCGATCGGCTGAAATTGATCACAGTAGAAGATAGCGTATCGAAATTCCATTCGATCCCCCATGGTATCCTCCAACGTGCTCAAATGTTCAAATTGCAGGTAGATTCCTGCTTGCAGCGCCACCGCATCCCAATGATCTCGCTTGGTCAGGTGGATCGAATCGTGCAGACTTGATCTAAGTGATTGGGCCTCTTTAAAGTTGGGGTCCTTAAAATGCTCGGATCCGATGGTCATTTCCGCAACAAATGTAGCGCTATGCGGTCTCGTTCTGGCTGAAATACAAGGTAGATACAAGGAGAATTCGCGGGCATGGACATAGAACATGGCCATGTGGACGCAAGCTGCTAGCCACCTTCCATTTCAACCTGGATCTTTCGAACGTCGTAAATGATGCCAAATGCAACGCAAACTCCTCCAACCCCTTGTTCAATGACCTGCCATAGGATATCAACCGTAACATGCTTAGCACCATGTCCTGCTGGCGAAACGCCCAAGACAAAGACCAGCAGATACAGCAAGAATCCGATTACTCCAGCAGCCAGAAATGATACCACCGGAAAACCCGACCGCAACTTGATCCAACCATGCAGCAAGGCCTGATCCACAAGCAGTGTCAGGGTGAATCCAATAACCAAGTAGACAATAGCGGAAAGTACCAAATACAAGCCCAGCGGTACGCGAAATTCCTCCAGATCCGTAAGAAACACCCCGTGCCACAGATAGCTTAGGCCATACATGACTGCCGCGGAAAATATCCACGGTACCAAGAATCCCCTTCTAAGTATGGCACCCATGTTTGTTCAATGATTTCTCGATACAAAACTAAGTTGCATCGATTAAGTTACCCAAACCTTAATTTTGGCAGCTATGTTAAACGACGTTCGGCAATTTATATTGGTTGTTTTAGGACGATGGGGAATTCTCCCCGTCACATGCTTGCTGCTGCTGTTGAGTGCCTGTACAAAGGAGAACGACCAAGCTCAATGGGATGTTGACTTACTGCTACCACTTGTAAACAGTACCTTAACCGTAGATGACCTAGTTGCAGATAGTTTGCAAACAAGTGGGCCGAATAACGGTATCATCATCGTGTACGAAGAAGAACTATTCGCGCTCGCCCTGGATACGATATTATCTATTCCTGACACTTCTTTTTCCTATCCCTACGCGCTACCGTTCGCAGGACCAGTCACGGTGACTGGAGGAACCACGGTATTATCTACACAGGATGAAAGCAGGTTTGGACTAGACCCGATTGAATTGAGTGAGGTCCTAGTTCGTTCAGGAGAAATCCAATTAACCGCGCGAAGTAAGGTGAATACACCCACAGTTGCAGACCTTGTCCTGACAAGTGCAACGGCAGGTGGAAGCAATCTGGCCTTGCAACTCAATATTCCGGAGGGCACCGTGGCCGATCCAACTTTTGTTACACTTACCACGCCTGTTGATGGTTATCATTTTGACCTGCGCGGACCGCTGTTCAACGCTGTGAACACCCTAACGAATACCATTGTTCTTGCCACGGCGGTTGGTGCACCAGACGTATCGGTTACCGATCAAGACAGCTTGATCGCAACGGTCACCTACAAGGATGTTGTACCACAGTACGCTAGAGGTTTTTTTGGCGTTCAGCAAGAATCCTTTAACGAGTCAATCGCGGTTAACGTGTTTGATAACCTTAGTGGCACGTTAGATCTCGACCAGGTAACGGTTCGCATGCGCATTACCAATGGCATTGGAGTAGATGCACAACTGTTCATTAATACGCTTAACTCCGTAGGGCAAAGTACGATAGGTCTGAACCATCAAATCCTAAGCGGCCCCATCAATATCACGAGAGGCACCGACTTAGGTGGAACCGGATTCATTCCCTCCTTCCAGGAGATCGAATTGAATAACAGTAATAGCAACATTGACCTGTTCTTTGAGAACCTGCCTCAAGAGTTTGAATTCGCTGCGGACATGGACATCAACCCCTTGGGTAACATCTCTAATGGCAATGACTTCCTCTATTTTGATAGTGAGTTATCGGTTGACTTATCTACTGAAATACCACTGAACTTACTGGCTGACGATCTGGCGATCGCGACCACAGCGGAAATTGACCTTCCGGGTTCTACAGATGGCCATGGGATCCAAAGTGGTACACTGAAACTGTTTGCTGTCAATGGATTCCCGCTGGATGGTTCGATAAGCTTTGAGATCTTCGAAAATCAAGGAACTACTTTCTCGATACCTGTTTCTGGCACCATGGCCGCTGCTACAGTGGACGCTACCGGTAATGTGATCGCCCCTACTGAATCGCAGCTGGAAATCGTATTGACGGAAGCAGATGTTAACCGCCTGTATGAAACTCAAAAAGTACGTATTGTAGCAACTTTCAACACCGTTCCTGTAGGTCAGCAGGTAAGGATTTTGGATACGCATCAGTTAGCGCTTCAGCTTACGGCGGATTTCAATTATACCGTGAATGAGGATCAGTAGAGGTTGCCTGTCTTTTATCGCATTCGGTTGCTTCTTTGGGCTTCACGGGCAGTCTTTTCATCTCGCAAAAGGTGTTATAGAAGCGCAGGCCAAGGCTTCAGCGTGGGTGCAGTTAAATGGCTCGGCGGAAATCGGTTCAAATAGTTTACGCAACGACCTGCTCCTAGGGCTTACGCGGGCTGAGTTCATTACACGCGAGGTAAGAATTGACAACCTCAATGCGATAGGAAGAACAGGACGAGTAGGGCAAGCCTCGTCCGTGAGCCTTCAGGTCACCTGTGGCGATTCTCTTTTTGGCAGGCCTCATTGGCGTTCACAGTGGACTGCTGGAGCAAGCAGTGTGCTTGGTGTAGAATTCAATGACGCGCTTTTCGAGATGACTTTCTTTGGGAACAAACCCTTTGAAAATACGACCGTAGACCTTGGCCCTGCCCGTTTTGAGCAACAGGTTTACCAAAAAATAGGCTGGGGGATCGTCGATTCTCGAACCTTATCGGCTCTTCGTTTTTCATTGGTCAAGGGCCAACGCTTGCAAGATGTTGATATTGAGCAGGCGAATGTGTTCACCGCTACTGATGGCCGCCTAATCGACGCATCAATCCAAGGCACATATCAACGCAGCGATACCTCCGACAACTCCTTTTCAGCCTTTAACGGGCTAGGAGCCGCGCTGGACTTTCAATTGAACCGAAAGATCGCACTGATCAATTCTGGCTGGATCAGCATTCAGGTACAAGACCTGGGGGTTACCGTTTGGAATGAGAATACGATCCTATCTGAACAAGATAGTTCTGTCTCCTTCGATGGTATTGGTGTTGCTAATATTTTCGACTTAGACAATGTACTGATCGGGGAAGACGCGATTCTTGATACTCTGGGTATTGCCACTGAAAAATCACGCATTGTCAAAGCCCTACCCTTTCTTGTGAGTGTTTCGGTCAGTGATCAGTTAACGGAACACTTCAGCCTTGAAGCCAAGGTCCAATACCGCTTTATAACCGGGTACAGACCTAGAGCGAGCGTGCAGGGTAACTACTGGTTCAATGAAAACACCAGAGCAGGCATTGAGGTTGCCTATGGGGGGTTCAATGATCTGCGCGCAGGCCTGTCATTCGATGTCCTGTTTGGCAATAGTGTGATCATTGGTATTACCGTTCCTAATCTTCCAGGACCGCTCAGCGATCAAAGCAGCGGTGCTGAAGGAATGTTGAACGTGACTGCCCTTTTCTAGCGTAGTTTCAGGGTATGGAAATTTCGAACATACCTACCATACCGGGTCGCGAGATCGCTTCATCATGTGGCATTGTTAGAGGCAGTACGGTACGAGCGCGCAATGTTGGACGAGACATTTTCGCGGGCCTGAAGAATCTTGTTGGAGGAGAAATAAGTGAATACACCAAGCTTATAGCAGATTCCAGAGAACAAGCGCTCGAGCGCATGATCAAGGATGCAGAGGTTCTTGGAGCAGATGCCATTGTAAATGTTCGTTTCACGACAAGCCAAGTCATGCAGGGCGTGGCAGAGATACTGGCTTACGGAACGGCCGTACAGTTGCGCTAATGGAAGAGTTCTTTTTAATGGCATACCTCCTGTTCTGGGGGTGCGTTGCAATCGCGGGAGGTTTGGTACTTGTGTATCTGGTACGTCAACGCTTGAAGGCCCGCAAACAAGAAACCTTTGAGCAACGAGAAAATTAACCTCAGGAGCGACACTTGTGTCTGCGAGCCTATACTGTTACATTGCCCGAATGTCCAACGACCCCAAGACAACTCGCCCCTATACTCCTTTCAGCTGCTCGTATAGCCCGAATGTTGCTGAATTGCTGAACTCGATGCAATGCAGTTTAATGATAAGCACCTACCAAGCGGGTAAGGTGATATTTCTTTCCGCTAAGGATAAGGAAAAGCTTGTTCAACTGCCTCGAACTTTTGAAAAACCCATGGGTATTGCGCTTCATGCTAGTATGGAAAAAATGGCCTTAGCGTTGAGGCGGGAGGTAAGTATCTATACGAACTCCCAACAACTGGCGGAACATTACCCCAAAAAGCCGAATACTTATGACAGCATGTTCATGCCGCGCCAAACTTTTCATACTGGCCCGCTAGATATTCATGATCTGAGTTGGGGCGCAGCGGATAGACTTTATGGGGTGAACACCTTGTTTTCTTGCATTGTATCCTTCGACCACGACTACAGCTTTACACCACATTGGATGCCTCCTTTTGTAAAGGAACTGGTAAGTGAAGACCGTTGCCACTTGAACGGCATGGCCATGGAAAATGGACTTCCTAAGTACGCAACGGCGTTCAATGAAGGAAACAAAGCGCAAAGTTGGCGGGAAGACATTACCAAAACTGGTATCATGATGGATGTGACCAGCAATGAGGTAATGACCCGTGGCTTGGGCATGCCGCATTCTCCTAGATTGATCAACGGTGAGCTGTTCGTGCTGCAAAGTGCGAGCGGGCAGCTTAGCAGAATAGATCGTAATACGGGCAATGCTGATGTGGTCATGGATCTAGGTGGTTTCGCCAGAGGCATGGCCCATCACCAAGATCTATTGTTCATTGCCATTTCAAAACTGCGTAAGAATTCAAGTACGTTCGCCCACTTGGACATTGCTGACAAAGCCGATGTTGCGGGTATTAAGATCATTCACCTGCCAACGGCTAGCTTGGTTGGGCAGATCACCTATGAAAACTCAGTCGATGAGATTTACGATGTACAGGTCTTACCAAACAGGATACGTCCTAACATTCAATCCCAAACAGAAATTGACAAGAACATTGGCGTTAGCACACCACGCAAAACGTTCTGGGGGCAAGAAGTAGAAAAAGACAATGGTAGCAAGGGTTCATGAGCACTATACAAATCCGCTCATCCCAATTGGCATCGTTTTAACAAAAAGTAATTCTTGAAACAGTATTTTACGCCTTCCAAACCACTAATCTACCATGAGTCACAATCAGTTCCATTCAAAAAGGAGGCAACTCGCTCACCTATCTGCGCATATACGTTCACTTGCTTCCAATTGGAGTGAATTGTCCGCTACCTATCGAAATCGATTGACTGCGTTGCTGAACAGGTTGATCGGTGAGCTGAAGCCATTCGTTCCCCTTCGAGAAATGAAGCAACTGTTAGCAGGTGTGACCTTATTGATCGGGATTGGGGGAGTTCAGGATACGCAGGCTCAAAGTTTTGCACCACCTGTAGGTAATTTGTTTGGTTTCTCAATTAGTGGTATTACCGTTCCAGAGCTTGCTGACATTGACGATGATGGAGACCTCGACTTGTTCTTCAACAATTACAATTTGGGTTTCGGGTTTGATATCTTATTCGCTGAAAATACAGGCTCCGCTGCAAGCCCAACATGGGGGGCCGTGCAAACAAATCCTTTTGGCTTGCCAGGCACTGTGGCTTACACCATAGGTCAACGACTAGTTGATATTGATGGGGATGGGGACTTGGATCTATTCACCTCTTCGGAGAACAGTGGTGGTGGTGGTTCAACGTTGACCTTCTATGAAAATACAGGCACACCTACTTCTCCCCAATTCGGGCCACCTCAAACGGCCCCTTTCGGCATTCCCCCATCAACAGGAACAGATGCGCAAGTTCCTGAATTTGGTGATGTTGACTTAGACGGTGATTATGATTTGATCATATTAGATGGTGATTCTTACGGCTACTTTTTGCGGTTTGTGGAGAATACCGGTACGGCCAACGCTCCTGCTTTTGTAGCTGTTCAGCCCAACCCGTTCAGTGGATTGAACCCTGTTCCAGGGAGTTACTATTTCCCCACGTTAGGAGACTTGGACTACGACGGCGACCTAGATATGATCATGGGTAATGTCTACAGTGCGGATCTCTCTTTCCACGAAAACACAGGAACTTCACAGGCCCCGATTTGGGATTTAACGGGTGTAACAAATCCTTTTGGCTTACAAGGCGTCGATACCATCGCTATTCCTGTTTTAGTAGATATGGATAGTGATGGAGATCTAGACCTTGTTACAGGTGGGTATTACGACGGTTTGTCCTTTCATGAAAACCTTGACTTTGCAACAGGTGTTGTCGAGAATTCAAGCAGTTCTGTTCAAGTATATCCGAATCCTGCTTCTGAAATCGTCACCGTAGCTTTGGGAGAACTTACTGACGCAGAGGTAAGAATCATGGACATGCAAGGAAAAGAAACCAGAAGCTGGTCAGACCAAAACGGTACGATCGAGTTGGATCTAGATGACTTGGCAACTGGGGTGTACACAATATCCGTGTCTTCCAAGGGAGCTATTCTTACCGAACGGCTGGTGGTTCGGTAAGATCAAAGTCTGTTTCTTTTCCGGCACTAGGTGGCAATAAAAGGCGATTATGCTGTGTCTCCATGCCGCAATGTGATTACAGCACCTTCACCTCGGCCCTCCTGTTTAAGGCCCTACCCGCTTCTGTATCATTGGTTTCAACGGGTGCACCTTCTCCGTAGCCTTTGGATTCGATACGGCCAGCATCTATCCCTTTCTCAATAACGAAATCACGCACGGCATCTGCACGTTGTTGGCTGAACTTCAAGTTAGCGGCATCATCGCCTACGTTATCGGTATGACCCGCAACCTCGATACGCAGTTCCTTTTCGTAGCTCAATAAGGCCACCAAACGATCTAATTCAACGGTAGAAGCCAGAAGCAGCTCTGCACTCGCTGTTTCAAAGAATACGTTCCGCAAGGCAATGTTAGCACCACTCTTCAACGGACTCATTGGGGCGGTGAAATTCATAATGACAGCAGTACGCACACCTAATTTCAGTTCTAATTCAGAAGCATATGAACTGTTCTTTCAATGGGAAAAGGGTATGATCCATGAATACACACCCAAAAAACATGAATTCAGAATGTGCACATATAAATCATATCAGATTGTTAGACAGTTCGATATTACATTAGCATAACAGAATTTCTAACCATTTGCACTTATGAAAAAAACAGTATTGACCTCTATTTCAATTTCGTTCGCGTTATTCTCAATAACTACAGCAAACGCCCAGGCTCCTTATCAAATAACGGAGATCGTGAAGAGAAGTGATGTAGCGAGATTAAATACGCTGTATAAGAAGTTAGACAAGAAATATTCAGCAGAACTTGCAAGGGCTAGAGCTATTCTTGCGAAGGAAGGCAAACAGGAAATGTTTCAGAATGCAGATGGCAGCCTTGCGATATTGCATGGACTTAATCATGATGGAACTCCTAAGTTCTTTTCCACCTCTAATGTTGCTGCGGCCATCACCACTAGAACGAACTTTGTACAACCTGGCGGTGATCTTCAGCTGGGTCTGCAAGGAGAAGGTATGAACATATTTGTATGGGATACTCCGAACACCTTAGTTGATCATGTGGAATTTGATGGACCAGGTGGCCTGAATCGTGTAGTTCAGAACGACGCCTTTATCGGAAATTCTTATAATTGGCATGGCACTCATGTCATGGGTGTCGTTTTGGCTGCTGGTATTGATGATAATGCGAAAGGGATGGCTAATCATGCCAAAGGGTATGCATATTCATTGGTCGATGATTTTGCGGAGGCCAGTCAAGCCATACTCGATTATGGAATGTTGATATCCAACCACTCATACACTCCAGCAGATAACTCTCCTATCTGGCTTTTCGGTGCATATAACAACGACGCAAGACAATGGGATGAGATCATGAACGCTGCACCATACTTTCAAATGGTCTGCGCAGCTAGCAACTTCGGAAATTCGACAACCACATCTAATCACCCGCTTTCTGGATACGGAGATATTGCCGGTTTTTTGAATGCAAAGAACAACCTGGTCGTGGCGAACCTAATTGACATCACACCAGGTATCGATGGGAGTGTGACCGCCTCCGACATCGAACGACATTCCACAGGAGGACTGGCAAGCAGTGTTGGACCTACTGACGACCTTCGTATCAAACCAGATATTGGAGGTAATGGAGTTCAGCTCTATTCATTAGGAGCTGCAACTAATACAACCTACCGCAGCGAAACAGGAACGTCTTTCGCTTCACCTAACGTGGGAGGGAGTTTACTTCTCCTGCAAGAACATGCGTTCAACGTGCGGGGATTTTTCCTGATGGCATCAACCTTGAAAGGACTTGCGTTGCACACGGCTGACGTGGATGGTATTGTAGGAAGCGATGGTCCTAACCCAGAGGTTGGTTGGGGGGTCATGAACACCAAACGTGCCGCTGAAGTTATCAGCGACAATGGAGTGAACACCATTATGGATGAACTGACGATATTAGATGGTGAAACCTTTACACTACAGGTACAGGCTAACGGAGCAGATGCCTTACAAGCCTCAATCTCATGGAATGACCCTGCGGGAATTGCAAACACCGGAATAGAAGACGACATGACACCTGTTCTTGTAAATGATCTCGATATCCGCGTTACACGTATCACCGACAATCAGGTAACCCTTCCTTGGAAGCTAGCGGTGTCAGGAACAATAGTCGAAGGAATCCGTAACGACAACAATGTGGATCCTTACGAGCGTATCGATATTGTAGATCACCTAGGAACGGCGAATGCGTTCGATACCTACGAGATCACCGTAACGCATAAAGGTTCCTTAGCCGCTCCTCAAGATTTTGCCCTAATAGTAACCGGCGCCACCCGAATCGTTACAGAGGAGATCTCCATTGAAGTGAATGACGCAGGAAACTACGCGCCATTCTTGGACATTCCGGTCGGATGCACCACGAATGATTTCACGATCCAATATCAAGTGTCTGACGACTTCTGTTCAAACATAAGTGCGTTACAAACACAGGAAGTCGGACTTAAGATCTTCGGCGAGTTGCCGGATAATATCAGTATTATCGGTGGTGACGGGGTTCACCAGTTCAATGACTGGGGAAGGTTACAATTTCCTGCCAGCGAGTTGAGCAGCGATGATGTGACCGTCAGTGTTCAGTTCCAGGTAACGGGCCCTATCCTTGAAACCTTGGCTTCTTATGTAGAAATAGGAGTTGACACAGATGTAAGTCCGCAATTAGGTGCTTGTTCCGCTGCCGAGGTAACACTCAGCCACCCTCTGAATTGCTATGGAGACATGAATGAAGACGGTGCGATCACCGTTGCTGATCTCCACCTGTTCCTAAACGCGTTCGGGTCTACCAATGTAGATGCCTGCAACTTGGCAGACTTCAACCAAGACGGTGCTGTAACTACCACCGACCTCACGGGTTTTCTTCAGGTATTCGGAACTTTCTGTAACACCACCAATTCACCAGAATCAATCGAGCCCTCAACACTTACAAATGCTGATCGTGCCCTGATCATGTCCTACTTGAAAGACGGTGGAATTGACATGAACATGTCTTTGTATCCGAATCCCGCTTCAACTACCGTGCAGGTGATCTACAACCCTCTGATCGGACTGGCCAATGCAACACTCAGTGTGCTCGATATTTCAGGACGCGTTGTTGACCAACAGTTACTCAATGAATCAGGTAAGCTTGATATTAACATGAATGAACATAGTTCTGGAACCTATGTGATCAGGATCACTAGTGACATTCTTAGTGATAGTCGAATACTAATTAAAGAGTAACACCAGAATCGCACTATCCATCGTAGGTAACCAAACAAAGGCGCGATATATATCGCGCCTTTGTTTGGCCTACAGAATTAGTCTAAACTGATATCGCAGGACAAACAGGTATGAAAAGGCTTGCTTTTAAGATGTAATTTAAATTCAGTGAAACAAATCCTGGTGCGTATTACTTAGGGTAGCTAAACGTTAGGCAACCACTGTTGCACGACACATTTCGAATC
>CAZPEQ010000024.1:0-13873 GCA_964585605.1 uncultured Weeksellaceae bacterium
TAAGGCTTCTAGCAGCGTATTTTTACGCAGTTCGTTGGCCTTCTGAGCATGTTGTGCGGTAAACATGATCTTGAAACACAAATGTACCTCCTGATAAAGTGAGCGAAAAGAAAAGAATACTACTAGTAGAAGACGAAGAGGGCATTCACCAGGTCGTGAAATTGAATCTAGAACTAGAAGGTTATTCAGTGAGTTCTGGTTTTGATGGGGGTGAAGGAGTGGCTAAGGCAAAAGAAGCCCGATTCGACTTGATCATTATGGATGTGATGATGCCCAATATTGATGGTCATACGGCTGCTGAAACGATTCGACTGAACGGTAACAAGGTCCCCATACTTTTTGTGACCGCTAAAGATGCTCCAGAAGATCGGCTTAAAGGGTTGACCTTAGGTGATGATCACCTTGGTAAACCCTTTGATCTGCAAGAACTGCTGCTTCGGGTAAAGAACCTGATAGCTAGAAGTGGAGGAGGAGAAGCGGAACGCCGCCTACCCGCGTTGATTGAATTTTCGGGAAACAGATTGGATCTGGCCACTTTCCGAGCAAAAAATCATGCAGGAGAGGAGGTAAAGCTTTCCAAGAGGCAGGTTAAATTCTTAAAATTATTGGCGTCTAAGGAGGGAGAAGTGGTTTCTAGGCATGAAATCTTAGAAAAAGCGTGGGGCTATGATGTTTTTCCCAGTACCCGCACTATCGATAATTATATACTGACATTCAGGAAGTTATTTGAGTTGGATCCAGCTGATCCGAAGCATTTTATCTCCATTCGAGGAGTTGGCTATCAGTTCAAGAAGTAGTTTTTTTTCATTTTGGAGGCAACCCTTTGCAAACCCGTACGTCTTTTAACTGATCAGTCGGCAGACCTTCCGATCTCTGTCCAGCTGATCCCATCATTTTCCTTGCAGGTTTACCGCGAAAAGGTCCATCAGGACCTTTTTGTGGTTTACAAGGATCGTTGAAAAAAAGCAGCCGACTAAAACTTGAATTGTATCGACAAGGAGACTAAATTTGTCGATGAACACTCCGATGGCCTATTTCTTGATATTACTGCGTGACATTTTGTGCTGACATACGTTAAAGGAGTTTGAAGTTTATGGGGAGAGTCCAATTCATATTTACCTTATTTCTAACCATGCTGTTGGGCATGGTCGAAGGGCGCGCATATGGTCAATTAGCGCCGTTGCAACACCAAGAGGTCGTCCATGGCCTGCCGGCACCTACCTCCATGGCTTTTTTGCCTGATGGCCGAGCTTTAGTGACCTCCTTAAATGGGAGGGTATGGATAACCAGCAGTCTCGATCAGCTACCAGTCACTTACGAGCTTTGGATGTCATTGGACACCATGGTTAACAACAGTGCAGAGCACGGCCTCCTGGAGATCATGCTTGACCCTGATTTTAGCAATAACAATTTTGTGTACCTGTACTGGAGCACACGACAGAATAAGAACAGGCTATCGCGATTTGTGCATTTGGCTGACACGTCCTCTCTTTCAACCGAAACGGTGATTTATGAAACACCTGATCCGTTCAACCTGTGCTGTCATGTTGGAGGAGCTAGCACCTTTTTAAATGATGGAACGATTGTTATTGCTATAGGCGACGATTTTGCGCCGCTATTGGCTCAAGACATGGCCTCTCCTTATGGGAAAGTGCATCGGATAAATGCTGACGGGTCGGTGCCTGCGGATAATCCATTTTACGACAATACAGCAGGCATATACAATGCGAATGGTTCACTTAAAACCATTTACGCTTCTGGCATCAGAAATCCATTTCGTGGAGCTCACGATCCGGTGACCGATCGTTTCTTAATTGGGGAAGTTGGTAGTAACGACCATACTACGGCGTGGGAGGATACGCATGAATTGAGTTCTGGAGCGAACTTTGGTTGGCCGTTCTGCGGCCCTGGTGGTCGAGATCTGATCGGAAATTGTACTGATCCATCCTATGATGATCCGGTGCTTACCTATTCGCATGAAGGAGTAGAGGCCTCCGTTACGGCAGGTTGCTTCTATCGAAATGGCGCTTGGCCTTCGCAGTGGGAAGGACGCTATTTCTACGGTGATTACGTGAGAGGCTGGATAAACTATGTGGAATTCGATGCAGCTGGTCATGTGCTTGCGGAGGTGCCTGTAATTGATGAGTCCGTGTACCCAGGATTGACGGCCGAATATGTTGTGAAGATGCTGGTTGGGCCTGATGGCGACCTCTACTATGTCAGATTACAAAATGACAGTGTTAGCCCCGGTTCCATTAATCGCTTGTTGATCAACCCGAATCAAGTGCCCGTGTGTGATTCAATATGGGCCACTCCAACATTTGGGGCGGGACCTAATATGTTAGTAGAATTTGGGGGTTCTGTGACTGATCCAGAAGGTGCACCGCTAACCTATTCCTGGATCTTTGGTGATGGAACACCGAATGACAGCACATTAAGTACGATGCATACTTATGCCAACTTTGGTGCGTATCAAGCCGATCTGATCGTTAATGATGGGGTGCATGACCATTCCTGTGGGCAGATCGATATCAACGTGGGCCAAGCGCCTACCGTGATGATCACTTCCCCAGCGGATAACTCTGGATTTCAAGCGGGCGACGTGATCACGTTTGAGTCTTTTTTTAGTGATAATGGCCCCATGACCGTGGCTGATCTAGAGTGGGTCGTTGTCTTTAATCACGATACACATACACATCCTCAAACAGGTGGTACAGGGGTGGGTACTTTTGATTTGATCGTACCTACTACAGGGCACGATTTTACAGGCAATACATGGTATACGATCACCTTAATAGGAACAGATGCCGATGGGCTGCAGGCGTCTCATTCGATTCAGATCTTCCCTGAAAAACGTAATGTCTCTATTCTGAGCACCCCGCCAGGTCTTGAAATCATGTTGGACGGTATTCCCTATATAACACCGTATTCGCAAGACCATGCCATTGGCACGCAATTGGCCGTTTCGGTGCCGAATAACCAACAATGTTTAGCTGGTACCGGTTATCAATTCCAGCAGTGGGACGCGGGGCAGCCAGGCATCTTCCTTTACGACGTGCCTGCAGGTCCTTCAACTATAATAGCCGAGTTCGTTAATGATGGTGCCTGTAACCATTGTGGTACAGCTGTTGATTTTGATGGAATCGATGATTTTATAAGTGTGGATTCGTTGGTGCTGTCGGACGATATGACCATTGAGTTTTGGCTTGATCTGGACCCCGTTATAAGTGCTAGGGATATCATTTTAGGAGATGGCGACAATTTTAGCATTGAAATGGCGAGTGGCGGCCGATTAAGGATTTTTGATAATGGCGTGAAAGCACAATCTAGCATCGCGATGGGCCCCAATCAATGGAATCACTATGCGCTGGTCCGCACGAATGGAGAATGGAGCATCTTTATCAATGGGGTGCTTGATGTAAATGCCACTTCCGTTACCAACCACACGCAGGATTTATTAATAACCAGTATAGGGAAGAGCTTTAGACCAGAAGGGCTAGACGGGGCATTGGATGAATTAAGAATTTGGAGCGGTGCCAGAACAATAGGCCAGATCAACCAGTATATGGGCATACACGTTCCTGGCTTCCTGCCAAATGTGATGGACTTGTACTGGCGATTCGATCAACCGCCGGGTTCACAGAATATTGCTGACTTGTCAGGGAACGGGTTCAATGGAATTGCTGGTGTTGATAATACTCCGGGTATTGACGAGTCAACATTCTTTGAGGCTAATGGTCCTATGGTATTGGCGTGTGAACGAGAAGTTAACGTGGCGGTTCGTGCGCGATTAGATGGTCCTTCGGACGAAGGGCAGCTCTTGATGAACGATGGGGCCCGAGCTGCAGGCTATGTGCCGTTTTCAGAACCTTACTCCAGTTTAGGTTTCTCCTTGTCTGGAGGAGGAGAAACCACCACCCCTGGTGTTTTAGCTGTGACTGGAGCAAATGCGGTAGTTGATTGGATATTGATTGAATTGCGAGATCCGAATAATCCCTCGGTCGTCTTGCATACACGGGCAGGGTTATTGCTCAGGAACGGTGATATCGTTGATGTTGATGGAGTTAGCCCTGTAGATTTTACCGTGGAACGGCCTAGTTTCAATATTGCCCTCCGACATAGGAATCACCTAGGTATTATGGCAGAAGTGCCTATCGAGATGGGAGAGGCGGGAACAACGACAACTATTGATATGCAAGACCCGAATGTGATCATGTTCGGCCAAGAGGCACGTAAGTTGCTGAATGGGAATACTATAGCTGCTATGTGGGCAGGTAATACAACTGGCGATCAATTTGTTAAATATGCCGGCTTTGGGAATGACCGAGACCCAATCCTAGTAGGAATAGGAGGGGTAGTTCCAACAGCAATTGTTTTGGGATATTCGGTGCTAGATGTTAACTTAGACGGTGTAATCAAGTATGCAGGTCCAGAAAATGACAGGGATTTGATTTTGGTGAACATTGGAGGTATCGTGGCCACTATGGTAAGAGTGGAACAATTACCTTGAAAAATCAGTAAGAAGCATAGAAGATGAAAAATACACTCAGAATACTCACATCCATCGCATTTGCTGGTTTTTTTGCGTTGGTTTCATTTGCCAATAACAAAGTTGACATTGGAATTTATCAGGCAGATGGGAACATCGAAGTAAAAGTTCGACCACAAGCTGATTTCGACGGTATTTTTTCAGCCGTGGTATTTACGGTGCGCTGGGATAAGAACAGTGGTGCGGCATTAGGTACTATCAATGGTTCTGCAACAGCAGCAATGATACCTATGACCAAGTCAGGTCTTCGTCGAGATAATGGTGTTGATAACTACCAGGTCTTTTCAGGTGTAGGTTTTCAGACCCTTGAGGCGATGGGAACAGCATGGGAGGCAGGTAAAGAATATACCATTCTTACCATTCCATACACTGGAACGGCTGAATTTGAGTTGGTGAATGATGCATGGACCAACGTGCCTGAGAACAATGCGAATTACTATGTTTCCCTAGGGGGGAAGGATGAAACCGGTATCATATACAGAGGAACGACTGGTTTGGCGGAAAGTTTGGATAGTACAGTGCTAATCCAGCCGAACCCCAATACGGGCTTGTTCACCTTCTCATTCGCAGTGGCGGATGAGGCTGATATTGAGGTGGAGATCATCAATACGCTAGGTCAGGTGATGTATACAGAGACCTTGACTGATTTTTCAGGAAGGTTCACACATGAAATGGACCTAACGGACGAGAGTAACGGGGTGTATTACCTGAAGCTGAAAGATGGTGATAATGCAAGTGTGCACAAAATCATCTTCCGTTGATCAACCATATGAGTTTATGATGAAAAGGAGACTTCGGTCTCCTTTTCTGTTTTCTGAGCTACGCAAAAGGCACAATAGTTAGAATCTGGGTTGTGCTTTAAAGGTTCTTTCGGATCCACCATCAGGCTAATAAGATCGTCAAAGAATTCATCGATCTCGGGGATTTGGCTTCTACTGATCACCGGATCCCGATTCACTTGAAGGGGAATGCCCGGAAAAGAAGATACGTTGCGTGCAGAAAGGATCTTCGTTGAGACCTCATTCACATTGTTCGTGCAATTCAGGTATATCCATGCGTAGGCAAGAAGCTGGATCGCCTTCCCCTTGTTTTGGAGATTGTCCAGGGAAAACCCACGTATGTTCAAGCTGTTAAAGTCTACTTTTCCCGTTTTCAGATCAACAATACACAACTGGTTCTCACGAATCTCAATTCGATCGATCACCCCACCGATCTTAAAAGGTATTCCTGCGTGCGTGATACTTTCGTGCTCAACGAATTTTTCGACACTCTGCACCGCCACAGTGCCTCCATTGGATAGAAATTTTCTCTCGTGCTGCAGTAAGTTCCGGATGGATTCCTTCGCCATGAACAAAGGAAATTTGTTCCTTGGATGGTCTAAGAAACTACTGGCTTCTTTGCGTTCGATCGCAGCAGAGAAATGACTGTCTAGATCAGCACTGAACTGATCGATATGGTCAATATTAAGGGGATAGTCTGGCTTGTAACATTGCTCGACTACATCATGCACGATGTTACCGATTGTGTTCATTTGAATGTCAGACTCGGGAATCGTCTGATCCTTCAGTCCTAATACATATTTGTAGTAGAAATCCAGTGGGCAATTCAGGTACGCATTGATCGCAGAAGGGGAGAGGTTCTTGGCGATTTTTAGTTTGATGCGGGAAAGGACTTCCGGGGTTTTGGTAACCCGGTAGGTTTGGTGATCCCGTTGCATCGTAGGGGCCTGGATCAAGGTTTCCTTGATTTCTGTATTGATCGATGGGTCAATGCGTTGATTCAGTTCCAATTTTAGTTGATCGATGAATCGGGTTGGATGATTTGCCTCCACCGTTGTGCTTGCGTCAACGAGGAGTAGCATTGAGCTGCAACTTGCCAGTGCCCGGTAGAAGTAGTACGTGATGGTCGAATCCGCATCCGCACGCAAAGGCAGGCCAAAAGCGCGCCTCACATCGAAAGGAATGAAACTTCTTTCGAAAGAAGCAGGTGGCAGGTAGCCTTCATTGGCAGGTAGCACGATGACATGTTCGAGAGGCAGTGCGCGGGTTTCGAGTAACCCCATGATCTGCAATCCTTGTAGGGGTTCACCATAAAGTCCTATGGAAGTGGCAGATACAAATCGTTGCCACATTTTCAGTAGGTTCTTAGTGGTCCATTCTGCTTTCGGTAGGATCTCGAACACGTGCTTCAACGATCTTACGGTTTTGGCTAGTTGATACGCTTGTTCATTGACCAATGTACCTTCTTCATCTTTGATCAGATCAACGAACCGCTGCAACAGAACCGGCAGGTCTTGTGCACTTTTGCTGCTGAGCAGAATCGATATTTCTTCACCAATGCCACCAAAGCGACCTTTGAACTGAGCACGAGCAGCAGCTAAACTGATCATGGTTAAACCTTGCCGTTGCCAATGGCTTATTAACTGCTCAAATGCATCATCATCCAGCAAGGGTCTTACCACGGGATTATTCAATAGATCTATAAACAGGTGCGTAGGTAACTTATCACTTTCCTGCACATGTGCATTGATTAGGAGGCACTGCGTTAACGCTCCTGTAATCGGAACCTTCGCAAGAGGTACTGACATGGTCACGTTAACAGCGCCTATAGAACTTGGTAGTGCTTCAAGTAGTGGGGCGATCAACTGGGCATCAGTTAGAACGATGGTCGTTCGTTTTATAAGCTCTGGTGTTAAACCTTTTAGATGTTGCACCACATAACGGAGTGCACTCACTTTACCGGTAACCGTTCCTATTTCCACTTGCCGCGGTTTGCTGCGCAGCTTGTCACTTGCTTCAATCACTCCTGGGCCCCATTTGGCCAGATGCTTGCGTATCGTTCGGCCAGCGGCATGAACCCAATCGTTCATGAAATGGCTATCAATTTCCCAGGCCAGTTTAGCCTTACCCGCTATATGCAACAAGTCAATGATCTTATGCTCGGCTACAGAAAGCGTATGCAAACCGGCAAACCAGATCCTTTGCCAAGGAACATGGGCATTACCAGCACGCAGTTGTTCAACAGCTTGGCGTTCTACAAGGCCCGTAAAACCTAGTTTATGCTTGGACAAATGGGCGTCAAAAGCCCGATGTAACTCGCCATGCAAATGCCAACGCGCTACCATGACCTGCTGATTTTTACTTAAAGGATCATTGCGCAAGCTCCAATTCTCGATTTCCTCGAAGCTGGTAATATCATCGTAAAAATGACCACGATCTATCAGGTTCGCGTCCACCTCACTAAAGTGCCTCAATGCAATGCTTCCCCATCCTAAGAAATCGTAGAATGGGTCATGTTGCGGCAGGGGAAGTGATAGATAGACTTTGTACAGTTCCAATAACAACTCAATCTCGTAGGGGATCTGCCACCGGGTAACTTCGGTAACGAATTTGTCCATGGTGAGGACATACGGACTCCAGATCGCCTTGCCAGCTTGCTTGACCAGTTCGTTGCGTAAGAACATTCCCGCACGTTGATTGGGAAGAACAACCGCGACATGCCGAAAGTCAGCGCCATGATCGGCAAGAAGTACCTTTGCCAACTGGTGTAGAAAAGGGGGCGGACTTGTTTGGGCTTCTGGCATCTCAACGCAATGACGGACTTTCCTCAATATCGCAGATCAAAGAACGGCAAGAACCTTTATCGAATAGACGATGATCGGAATTTCGTTGAGCTGCAATATATCGGAGAACGGGTTCTGTTGTTCCAGGTAGAAGCAAAGACCTATCCTGAAATGGTTCGAATACAGGACTTGTTAGCATGTAAGGATGAGACTTGTGAGCCCATCGGACCAGCAGATTTTGAGGCCGTTATGCAGGGCCTTCATCGGTGAATCCCGTGCCATCAATTACCTCCCAAGTATGATCGGCAAGCAGCTGCACACTTGCTAAGTGCTTGGCGTAACCACCTTGGGTCTTCCACTCAGCAGGCCCTATCATGGAAAGAATGGCTTCTCCGGTGTCCTTCTCATACAAATGATACACCGTTCCATGGATAGGTTCAAAGCTCATGTCGGCCATGTAGATCCGCTCAGATATGGTTACCCTATCCTGTAATTTTTGCGCTTGTACGGCAAGGAGGTCGATCTGCTCCTTGATCTGTTGAAATTGCCTTTCCGTTTGTTGGGCCATGGCAGCCATCGCGCGGCCCTTGATCTTGCCCTTGTCCAAAGGCTTTATGATGGCACTGCCTACATGATGCGCGTACGGCAACAACCCCGGGTTTTCAGGAAGTTCAGGTTCTTCCTGCTCTTTTTTCGGTGAATCATCAGACATAGGCCAAATTTACTGCGTGTTCCATAGGATTCCTTGCATCATGATATCCGATCTATACGATATCGCTCGCTCGAAACGTCTATCTTTAACTTAACGCTCCCAGATGTGTAAGCTCTCTACGTACCTGATGATCCTTGTTGCCTCGATACTAGGCAATGTAGGATCCGTGTACGCCACACATATCATTGGTGGAGAATTGACTTATGTCAACCAGGGGAATACAGATTTTGAATTTACCCTGAAGCTGTATCGAGATTGTGGCCCAGGGAACACCAATGGAACAGGTTTTGACCCTTCGATCACCCTTGGTTTTTTCTCCGTGTCCAATGCGCTGTTAACCTCGACGACCATTTCAGGGCCCGCGATAAGCACAATATCGGCAGTGGCAAGCAATCCTTGCTTTACCACATCATCAACTTGCGTTGTTCAAGAAGCTATCTACGTGGGTAGTGTGACATTGCCAGCTAACGTGGTAGGAGGTATAACAGCAGCGTACCAACGGTGTTGTCGCAACCCAACCATTTTAAATCTAATCCAGCCTAACGTACAAGGAATAACCGTAACAGCGTTCGTTCCTGAGTTCTCAACCACGCCGATCAACAGTTCACCTCGGTTTACCACCTTCCCGCCTGTAGGGGTCTGTGTAAACACAGCACTTTCATTCAGCCATGCGGCCTTCGACCCAGACGGCGATCAGCTAGTGTACTCGTTGTGTGATCCTTTTCAGGGTGCGACTCCCGGGAATCCAAATCCTGGTATACCGACTCCTCCTCCCTACAATCTTGTGAATTGGGGAGCGGGTTTCTCCGGTACGAATCCGTTGCTTGGTACTATCAGCATAGACCCCAGTACTGGTCAACTTAGTGCTTTGCCGACGACCCTAGGGCAATTCGTGGTTGGGGTTTGCGTACAAGAATTTCGTAACGGCGTATTTCTGAGTGAAGTAAAACGTGATTTTCAGTTTAATGTGGCACCTTGTGTATTCAGCACAGTTGCTGCAGTTCAAGCGCAGCAGGCACAGCAGCAGCAATCACCATGCAACGGGCTCACAATCGATTTTGTGAATCAAAGCGTTTCTGCCGTGGCCTACCATTGGGATTTTGGGGTAGCGGGGATTACTTCTGACACCTCGTCATTATTCGAGCCATCCTATACTTTCCCTGATACGGGCACTTACGAGATTACCTTGGTCGCAAATCCGGGTTTTGCTTGTGCTGATACATCGGTTAGTACGTTTGAGGTCTTCCTGCCCTTGACCGTTGATATCGTGGTACCCGATATTACCTGTTTCGATGCACAACCCCTGGCCCTGGAGGTTTTAGGTAATTTCTCAAGTGCTGCCACCGTCGACTGGGATTTAGATACCACCGCAATAAATCAGTTCCCAAGCGGTGCGCTGGTCGATGGAAGTTGGACGCAACCGGGTTTCTACGAGGTTAATGTAACGGTGATGGATAATGGTTGTGTTGGCACTGCTGTAGACACGGCAGTTGTATTTCCGAATCCGATGGCTGACTTTACATGGGATCCGCAGGGTTGTGAACCGTTTAACTCAAACTTCGTGGATAATTCGAGTGCGTGGACAAGCTTGCAATACGCATGGGCTTTTGGGGATGGGGGAACCAGCACGGTTCCTGATCCAAGCTACTTATATACGGCGAACGGCGCCTATGACCTAAGCTTGACTGTGTTCACCGATTCCGGATGTGTGGATACCGCAACCTTGTTTGTTCCCGCAGGCGTGTTGGTTCATGAAACACCGGTCGCAGACTTCACTATTTCCTCGTTGGAGGTTAACGTGCTGGACCCAACTGTGGAGGTTACCGACCAATCGTTTGGAGCAACAGCTTGGGAATACACGACAAATGGATTAACCTTTAATAGCCCTGACTTTATGCACACCTTTAACGGGGGAGGGTTTTTTACAGTCACTCAAACCGTCACGAATGATGACGGGTGCAGTGATACGCACTCAGACGTGGTAACGGTGCTGGGGCATTTGTTCTTTGCGCCGAATGCGTTCACGCCGAATGGAGATGGAACAAACGACGTCTGGTTGCCGTCTGTTCAGGGAGCGCTCACTTACGAACTTTCCATCTTTGATAGGTGGGGGCAGTTGATCTTTAACACGGCGGATGAGTTTGAACCATGGGATGGGCAAACTGCAACGGTAGGTGTATACCAGTACCGTGTTCGATTGCGCTCTGCAGGAGGTTTCCCGCAAGAATACCTTGGACATTTTAGTTTGATCCGCTAGGCATAAGGAGCATGTCAACATGTGGAATTCCGTCTAGGTCGTAGGCGTCACTCACCTTGATATAACCATGTTTACCGTAGTAGCCTTGCAAGTGTTCTTGCGCAGATAAAAAACTATGCGTAGATCCTCTATTGGCTTGAAGCCAAGCCAAACACACCTTTATTAATTCATGCCCTAGGCCAAGTCCGCGAGCTGTTTTGGCGATCACCACACGTCCTATGGCAGGAGGCCTCTTTTCATTGGCTTCTAGTATGCGCGCGTACGCTTTGATGGTGCCAAGTGCGTCACGCCCTATCACGTGCATGGCACCACGATCTTGATCGTCTAATTCATCGTACGGGCAATCTTGTTCGATGACGAACACATCTATTCGCAACTTCAAGAGGTCATGAAATGTGTCCAAGTCCAGTTCCTGAAAGCTGCAAACTTGCCAATTCATTTGTTCATTCATGCTTCTACTAAAACACCTTCTCCCAAGTATAGTAAGAAACCCTGTACTTCGTCGTAACCGACTGCATTAAGCGCCTTCTTGTACTTAGCTAATTGCCGTTTATGTGCTTCTCGCCGAACCCCGGTCTTAATATCCAAAACCTTAGCCGTGTCGCCATTAACGATGACGCGGTCTGGCCGGAGGAATTCATTTGCCCCAAGCAAAATCGTAGCTTCATTGCTACCATGCGTATCCGTTTCATAAAAGGAGCGGACTTCTTCACGATTCAAAATCGCGCGGATCTGTTCTTTCAGGCCTTCGGGCAGCGGGGAGATAGCATGTACTTGATCGAACGCATCCGAGAAATCAGCCAAGGAGGTCATACGCTCGAAGATGGAATGAATGCGGTCACCATATGTCCGATAGGGGTCAGGGTCACTTGTTTGCCAATCAAGAGGAGCTTCCTTTCGAAACACCAATTTGTTCTCTCCAGCATAGCCCAGCTTGGTGAGTTCTGCGCGATTTAGATGTTGCGTCTCCTGTTCATAGTGTTCTGTTGGGTCTCCGACTGTGTATACATTATCCGTTCCATTGGCATCAATGAATTGGACAAGCGCTTTGCTCGCCGGACTGGGATTTACACCAGGAGCCATCATGTACAGGCGGTGACTCGCCCGTGTCGCAGCTACGTATAACATGTTCAATTCATCTAGAACATTAAGCCGTTCTTCTTCCAATGCTTCTGATACCTCCTGCTCGATTAAGGTATTGCTATACTTTACAAATGCCTTTTCCAACCCATATGCTTGGGCGTCGATCCAAATATGCTTCTCTACATTTCCTCCACTGCGCATTTCAGCGAATGGCATGATGATGACCGGCCGTGCAAGACCTTTTGATGCGTGAATGGTCATGACCTGAACGGCATCTTTGTCCGTTGCAAGTTGTACACCCTGTTTTGCATGGGAACGTTCCCATGCTTCAATGAACCTGCGTATACCCGCATTCCCGTACTTGCCGTGTTCTTGACAAAGATCAAGCAAACTGAGTAGCATCATATCTTCGGAAGGGTCAATGCCACTATTCTCGATTAACCAGTTCACCAATTCATAAAAGGAAAGTCTTTTCTGTAGCCCCTTCAAGGGAGCAAGTAAATTTTGTGTGGTTCGTTGCACGTCTATCAATTCATGCTCAAATGAAAAAACGTCTTGCCGCAATTGCAAGATGTCCAACAATGCGTGTATACGGCCAGCACTGGCAGGTGTGGGCATATCTATAAACATCAACTGCTCAATGATCAGTTGCACGCGTAGGTCTTTTCCTAGCTCGAAGGTTTCCGAAGAGGAGACTTTGATGTCTTCGGCGCGCAAATGATCCGCCGCAAAATTTCCATGACTTTTGCTGCGAACAAGGATCGCAATATCACTTCGTGCAAAGCCCAATTCCGTCACTTCATTTACCACTTCCACAGCGCGCTCCATAGCCTCCGCACGAAGTGTCTGAACATTTTTTCGGCTAGGCCCTTTCGGGAAGTGCATCAGCTCTACATATCCTTGCCGTGTTGAAGTATGGTGTTGCTCGTGCTTGGTGAAAATGCGATCAACAATATCAGACAATCCTTGTTTTGCATCGGCAAAGAAGGCATTGTTGAATTGGACGATCGCACTGCCGGAACGGTAGTTGTGATCAAGTGGTTTGATTTCATTGAAGTGGTCTGTTAACGTGCGCTCTCGTATTGTACCGTCTACCAACAGTTCTTTTTGGAACAAGGTGGGCAAGCGTTCAAATTGCCTTACCTCTCCATTACGCCATCGGTAGATAGCCTGTTTGGCGTCGCCAACCAATAGGGCCGATCCGCCATTACCCAGTGCATTTTCTACTAGAGGAATCAGGTTTTGCCATTGCAGTACTGAAGTGTCCTGAAATTCATCGATAAGAATGTGTTGGTATCGCTCACCGATACGTTCATAAACAAAGGGAGTAGGTTCGTTCTGAACTACAGTTGAGATCTTCTGTGTCAGATCAGAGAAGTAGGCCACATTCTCGTCCCGCTTAACAGCCTGAAGTGCCGCACGCAGATCTGCTAATGTCGCAACCATCATCAGTTCTTTGCGGATCGCATTCGGAATGAAGTCTTCCTGCCCCCAAGCGTCGAGTAGCTCTTGAATTTCTTCTGCCAGCGGAGTCAGGGCAGCTTGCAGTTGCAGCGCTTTAGTAAGTAGGTCTGGGCTGTATTTCTTTTTTGCGTTCAGGTCTGCAGCAATGAACTTGAAGGCGTTGCTTGTTGCAGGTAGTTTTCCGCCCTTGAAGTCACGACACTTCTTGAACAAAGACAATACGTCCTTGCCATATGAAACTTCGCT
>CAZPEQ010000025.1:0-13820 GCA_964585605.1 uncultured Weeksellaceae bacterium
TAGGGTTCAGTAATCCCCTAACGTTTCCGGCAGTTGTGAAAGTGCATTTGCCAACTGTTCATCGTTAGGAGCAACACCATGCCATTTGTGCGTTCCCATCATGAAGTCAACTCCGGCACCCATTTCAGTGCGCATAAGGATACAGATCGGTTTGCCGTTTCCTGTTCGCGCTTTTGCTTCTTTCAGCGTACTCAAGACATTTTCCATGTCGTTGCCGTTCATGTGTAGAACGTCCCATCCGAAGGCTAACCATTTAGCTTCCAGATCACCCAAAGGCATGACGTCTTCCACATCCCCATCAATTTGCCTGCCATTCCAGTCCACCGTGGCGATTAAATTGTCGATTCGGTGGCCTGGCGCGCTCATTGCGGCCTCCCAGATCTGACCTTCTTGCAGCTCGCCATCGCCATGCAGGGTGTACACGATCGAGTCGTCTTTATTTAGTTTTTTGGTAAGGGCAGCTCCAATGCCAACGGATAAACCTTGCCCTAATGACCCTGATGCCATGCGAATACCCGGCAGGCCTTCATGCGTAGTAGGGTGCCCTTGCAATCTGGAATTCAACTTCCTGAAGGTGTTCAATTCATCTACCGGAAAGTAACCCGATCGAGCCAATACGCTATAAAATACAGGGCTGATATGGCCGTTGCTCAGAAAGAACAGATCCTGCCCACGACCGTCCATCTCAAAATTGCTCGCATCATGTTTCATGACCTCGAAGTACAACGCCACCAAGAAGTCAGTGCAGC
This sequence comes from uncultured Weeksellaceae bacterium, assembly GCA_964585605.1. GTDB lineage: Bacteria > Bacteroidota > Bacteroidia > Flavobacteriales_F > PHOS-HE28 > CAZPEQ01. The sequence goes on from CAZPEQ010000025.1 coordinate 750, forward strand.
CCAAGGAGCCACCTGGGTGGCCACTATTCACGGCGTGCACCATACGAACAATATCACGACGTACTTGCGAACTTATATCGGATAACTCGATTTTCTCAGTCATTGCGGGCATTTCCGCGATTGCGGTATCTAGCATAGTAGGTTCAACTTCTCAGGTGTTACCAAAAGTAGAAGACCCACGGGTGGCTAGAGCGCCATGTGAAAAAGTATTGATAAACGACTTGTTTCAAGGAAGTTGTTCCTGACGTGTATTGGTAGGCACATTGCCACCGACGTTAACGAGGATTGGATCACGGTCATTCGATGCGCCGGTGTACTTCACAATCCCATCCATTGTCACGTCTTCTTCAGTATATCCGCTGACGGTAGCGGTAGGTGCATTTCCACCGATCTTAACCAAGATTTGATCCCTATCGTTGTTGGTACCGATGTATTTCAACGTCCCATCTGCTGTGACATCACCTGTCCATAGCACTTGTAACCCCGACACCAGTTTCGCGGCCTCTGTTCCCCAAAGCGCATGCGAACTAAAGTCTATCACAGTTGGTGTCGTGCTCAGGGGAAGCGGAGACAAAGTCATGATTCCTAAGTGGCATCGATGTCGAACGGCCACATAGTACTGATCTGGCAAGGCGAACATGGTCATTGGTGAGACGCCATCCACGTCCACAACATCCCCGTCGCGCTGAAGAAGGGCACTTGCTGTTGCAACCACCAAGGACGGGTTGGTCATATCCCGAAGTTCAACTTGGATCCAGTCAACAATGGCATCATTACCGGCAGTTGCCAGCACATTGTTCGTGGTTCGTTCTGTTCCATTTCCGACCTGACTGAAGCCGACGTTTCCGTAAGGCTCGTGTATCGGTATCAACCCCGCGGTCCGCAGGTTATCGCGCATCAGACCGGTTCCTGGGTCATACGGGGCCTCCAGGATCACGTTCAAATCTAATTCGACCTGGGCTAATGGGTCTTCGATCCGCATCAACTCTCCACTGTAAAGATTGCACGCGTATAATTCTCCATGGACATTTTCGGAGATCACGGTGATGCCGGGTGTACCACTGTTGTTTAGCACCGTTGATGTCCACCCGCCACTGCTATTCGGTGCCAAGCCATGCAGTTCTCCGGAGCAGAAATCAGTGTAGATGTACATTCCTTCCAATCGCGGAAAAAGTTGACCACGGTAGACCCGGCCACCGGTAATGGAGCACCAGGATGGACTATGCCCATGCGCGACTATGGGTGGGTCGTATGCTCCGACACTCGCGCACCCCAGTGCGTTAAATGGCTGGAAACCTTCACGACAACGCCAGCCGAAATTTGGACCGGTGTGGTCATTCGCTGGCCAGAAATTCACTTCCTCCCAGTTGTCTTCTCCCACATCGCCTATATACAGATCCCCTGTTTGCGAGTCGAAACCAAATCGCCATGGGTTACGCAGCCCTGATGCCCAGATCTCCGGCAGGGTGTCAGCAGGATTGGCGTTCACATATGGGTTGTCAGGAGGTATGCTATATGGCGAGCCTCCGTCCACATCAATGCGCACGACATTGCCCAAGGCCACGTTCATGTTTTGACCGTTATCCTGAGGATCTGTTATTCCCCCGCCATCGCCAAAGGCGATATAAAGCATGCCATCTGCACCGAAGTCTAGATCCCCAGCATTGTGGTTGTGTTGAAACTGAAAGGCTTGATAGATATCAAACTCGCTTGTGGTGTCAGCAATGTTGGGATCCGTGCTGCTTACTGAGAAACGCGATATTTTGGAGAGTATCGAACCTGTTGATGTCTCCCACGTGTAGTGGACGTAGAAGTACCCGTTCACATCATACTGCGGATGGAACACAAGACCTAGCAACCCTGTTTCCGTTGTGAGGGCGTAAAGCCTCGATGAAATATCAATGAACGGCTGGGGGAGGAGTGTGCCGTTCTCATCAATGATTTTGATTGTCCCATCTTTCTCAGCAATGAATAGTCGGTCATCTCCCGCATGGGCAATATCCAAGGGTTCCACAAGCCCGGTCGCAACGGTGGTCAGATGGGCAGTTACCTGTGCGTTTGTACCCAACGATAAACCCCCTAATAGAAAATTGAATAGGACAGGTCGAAATAGACTTCTCATAATTGCTGAATGAATTAGTTTCTGAATAGAACCAGAGCAATTTACGTATAAACTGATTGTTGGTGCAAAGGCCCAGGGGTTCAAGCCTATCTATGGGAAAAATGACAACGACTTGGGTTTAAAGCTGCGGTGGTTGGTTTCTCTTCCCAGTCGATACCCTTGTTGTTTTAAGTTAGGCCTTTTTCCCTTCGCGCCATCGTCATTCCTGGTCAACGCTTATGTGGGGAATCTGTTTTTAGGATTTCGTACTTTGCCCATTCCTAAACACTTCGATCATGAATATTAAGTTATCCGCCCTTTGCCTGCTATTGTGTCTTGGAACCCAAACAGCCAATGCGCAGAAGAAGAAAAAGACCATCGTGCCAAGAGACTCCATCACAGGACAGTACTCCTACGATGGCGTAGTGAAAGGTATTGAAGGAAATCAAGAAGAATTGCAGCAGCGGCTTGACAAATGGATTGCCCAGAACTACAACTTTGAGAAGGACAAACATGCTTCATTGAAAATAGATGAGGATAACGATACCTATAGTGTTCATGGTAGGGCTCAGATGAGTGGGGGTGCAAGACGTTTTATCGAATACGACCTTACCGTGGATATAAAAGACAGCCGGTTTAGATATAAGTTGACTGATATGAGGTACATCGTGGTGGGCAATTACGCGATGGAGGATAAACGGGCTACTAGGAAGAAAAAGGATTTGGAGGAGATCAATAGTATGATGACAAAGATCATACTAAGTATGAAGGCGGCCATGGAGGATACGTGGTGATCAGTTGCGATTATTCGAACCTGTCCAGTACTGTTTGTTCAACGCCACGTGCACTAAACGCATGGACTGAGTCGACTGGATGGTTTTAGTTAACTGGCCTTCAAAACCGCTTCAAGAAGTCCGCGCGTCTATTCCGTGAAACAGGTAGGCAGGTGTCGTCTTTTAAGACCACCGCTCCTTTTTCACCGCGCAGCAACTTTTTAATGAATCGGATGTTGACCAAGTGAGAGTTATGTATCCGAAAGAAGTCCATGCCGTTAACCATTTGCTCAAGTGATTTCAGCGTCTTGGACACCATCATCACAGGGCCTTCCGTTCGAAATATTTTAGTGTAGTTACTATCTGCTTCGAAGCGAATGATCGTGTCTACTTCAACAAACTCCAGGGAGTCCAACGCAGGTACCACGATCGTGCGAAATTGCGGATCTTTTTTGCGCATATGCTGGAGCAAGAACTCCAGTTGCTTATTGAACAGATCGTGATCTGCACGTTCCTCGATTTTTGCCAATACTCGTTCCAATTCTTCTTTCGTGACCGGCTTCAGTAAGTAGTCCAATGCACTAACCTCAAAAGCACGGATTGCAAATTCATCGTACGCAGTAGTGAATATGACATCAGTGGTGATAGGAGAGGCCTTCTCAAGGAATTGAAAGCCATTCATGCCCGGCATCTCAATATCGAGAAACAAGATATCGGGCTTTTGATCATGAAGGATCTGCAAGCCTTGTTCTGGATCTTGGGTCGTACTGATGACCTCGATCTTACTCGAGAAGACGCTTAATTCCCATTCCAAGGATTTTATCGATCCTTTCTCATCATCAATGATCAGTGCTTTTAGAGGCGTTTTCATACAGGTAGTTCGATCAGTACTTCGGTTCCTATTGGCTCGTTATTTGTGTCTTTGAGATCCGTGACGGAGACAGATCCAGCATGATGTTCATCTCCTTTTCGAATGCGTTCTTCGGTTATTTGCATGCCGAGAGAACGATGCTGCCTCGCTCGATTTTTATTTCGGATGGCAGCCAATTCCCGACCTATGCCATTATCACGTATTCGAGTAGATAAGATGTTTTGATCTAATTGCAGGTTGATCTGCAACTTGCGTTCACCTTGCTTCTGCATAAGCCCATGCCAAATCGCATTCTCAGCATAAGGTTGAAAGATGAGAGGAGGGATGAATGTGTCTTCGGTATCAATTGTTTCATCTACAATTATTCGATACTCAAAACTGCCGTCAAACCGCAATTGCTCCAGCTCAATGAACAGTTCTAAAGCCTTCAATTCACTTTTTAAGTCAACCGAGGATCTGCTGGAATTATTGAGGATCAAGCGAATCAGTTGAGCGAATTTGTTCAGGTAGTCGATCGCAATACGCTGTTCGTTCTCAGCGATGTAACTCTTGATGGAGTTTAAGCTATTGAAGATGAAATGTGGATCCATTTGCTGACGCAAAGAGCGCATTTCCAAGTCTTTGATTTGCTGGTCATAGTCGTGTTTGAGCTGTTCATGTTTGCGAACAGATTGGATCTTATAACGGTATAAAGCGAACAAGCCAATGAGTAAGGAGAACAAGCCAGTGTATTTCACCCAATCCCTTTCTAAGAAAGGTTTGGCAACGGTAAACCGAATCAGGTCAATTACCTGATCGTCTTCACCCTTCATCTGATACTGATATTTTCCTGGCGCTAGGGAGGAAAAAACAACATCTTCTCCGGCGGTTATAGATGCCCACAAACCATCACTGGCATTTGATCGCCCTTGAAAGTCGAAAATAGGACGAGGCGCATATTGACTGTGAATACATTGAAAACGGATATTCTGCTGTTCCTGATTCATCTGTACGTCTAATTCTGGCAGGGAGTATATAGGGTGCGATGTAGGGGATCCGCTCACGCGTAAATCAGCTAAAAAGAATCGCGTTGGTTGCCTTGACCGTTGCCTTTGTGCACTGAACGAGAAAAAACTACTTTGTCCTCCTAAGAACATTTCATCGCCGCGGCCACTATAGTTCATATACCGGTAATATTGACTTTCATTGTCTAGTCCGTGGCCGGTGTTCATTACACGAACCGTATTGGAAGGGATATGATAAATGATCAGTCCACCTTTTCCGGTTGAGTACACCTCGTCATGTCTATCCCAGAATGCATCTGAAATGTGAAAAACTCGATCGCCTATGTTCTCGGGAACGTAAACACTATCCTTACTTAGGTTATGAATTAACATGTTTCCGTTGAATGCAGGAACGAACAACAAGGTGTCGTGTAACAGCTGCAAGCCTGACGGGTTGAACCAAGGATTCCATTCCAAATTTGGCCAGCGTTCTTTCGCCTTTGAAAAGGTTCTAGAAGCACCATCCATGAAGAACAACCCGGCTTCGCCTAAGATCAACGCGTCGCCGTTGGAGAAAAACGTGATCTCAAAGATCAAGTTGAACTTGCGCTCATCTGACAGCGGTAAAATAGGGTAGACCATGTACTGGTCGGTTTTAGGATCAAACGCGATAATATCGTTGTCCTTACTGCCGAGGAAGAGCATCTCATCCTTGACTGACTTTACTAAGAAATTGAATTGCTTGTGCCTACGCGCGGTCAACCCGGCTTTTCTAGGGTCAATAAGCAATTCCAATTTTAGCTCGTCAAGATGTAGTTCGTAGAAACCGTCTAATGCGTAAATGAAAAGGCGATTCCTTGATTTAACGAGCTCGAATGGGTTGATGCGAACACCACGATCATCCGTTTCGAAATGAGCATACCGCTGGGTGTGATCTGCGTTGTGTACAAAAATGCCCTCACCACTCAGTACGACCGTTCTATCTCGTTCCTTCTCTTCGTGTACATGCTTGACCACTCCAATATCATCGGGAAAGAACTTTGCGTTCAGCACCGTATTCTCCATCAAACGAAGGGTCATTCCGTTTGTTCCCATTACCCAAATACCCTCTTCTTGGTCTAACAGCAAGAAGCTTGACGAATCAATTTCGACACTGAAAAGACCTTCGCCTTTTGGTTCTACTAAGTCGACCAGTGTGGTGTCTTGTTGGTCGATAACGACTAAAAATCCAGGTAACTGCAACTCGATATGTTTGCCAGTAGGTGATGAGATGTTGACCCCCTTACTTGATTCTCTGAAATGACCCGGTATTTGCGCTGGAATGAAATCGCCTTCATTACAGCCCGCCCCGGTCATCGCGTAAAAGGAACGTGTTGAGGACCTGATCACTAGGTTTTGTTCCACGCGCCCGAATTCCATGAAACGCTCTGACTTATTTGCTTCATGGGCCAAATAGAAACCACTGTTCTTAAAAAGAAAGACTGCGTCTTCGTTGAGTAGCCAAAGGAACCCATTGCTATCGAAAGTAGCCGCCTGTGGAGGTTGCTGCCTGAGTTGTTGGTTGTACGGGAAGACGTAGTCAAGTCCAGCGGCTTCAACGGCAATAGACTCTTGACTGACAACTTCAAGGATGCCAGCAAAAAGTAAGATTATGAGCACATAGGCACGCATGCTGTTTTTGAATACATCAATAGGAACACGCCGAATTTACAGTATCGCTTTAAGGCAGTTGTTCCATGCGCAATGCGGTTGGAATACTTCCTCCGATATTCACTAAGATGGGATCACGGTCGTTACTCCCGCCAACGTATTTAACAGTTCCGTCCATATTGACATCAGCCGAGAGGTAACCACTTAGCGTATTGGTTGGAATAGAACCGCCTATCTCTACCAGTATCTTATCTCTGTCGTTATCCTGTCCTATATACTTTAACACCCCATCCGCTTCAACATCACCCATCCACATGAGCATGGTACCTCCTTCGTTTTGCCTGGCCTCATTGCCAAACACAAGTGTATTCGGATCCGTGAGATCAAGCAGTACTGGCGTACCGTCGAAACTAATGGGAGCGGCGGTCATGACACCCAAGTGGTTTCGATGCCTGATGGCCAGGTAGGCGCTACTGCCTGCGGCACCTATTGATAATGCAGAAACGCCGTCCAAATCAACCACAGCACCGTCACGTTGCAACAGCCCGGCTTGCGTAAGCGTCACAACCGTAGGGTCAGCCGCATCGCGTAATTCAAGCAATAGCCAATCTACGATGGCATCATTACCAGCTACATTTAGTACATCTGGCGCAATGGTTTCTCCGCCACCGCCCACTTGTGTGAAACCTAGCCCTGTGAATGGTTCTGTAGCGGGTATGAGCCCTGCGATCCGCAGATCGTCGTTCATCAACCCGCTAGATGGATCAAATGGCCCTTGAAGCAAGACACGCAAGTCAGCGGTGGCTCCTCTGTCCAAATAATACGGTTCGTATCCGGTGTTTTGATCAGTTCCTCTAAAATAGAAACCTCCTTGTGCGCTACTCAGGTTGCTCGCATCATCTCCTGTTCCTGAAACTGTGATGCGGCTGGTATTCGCTTGGGTGCCATCACTGGTATAAACACCACGTCCATCGGTCAAGTTCTCCGCTAAGAAGAATAACAGTCCATTGTCGTCGATCAGGTTGCTCGGGTCGGAGCTTGCTGCGCCAAGGTTAATATCTGCAGCTATGACCGTACCGGCAGCTGATCCATCTGTTTTCCATAATTCACGACCGTTTACGCCATCGTCAGCGGCAAAGAACAAACTGCCACCTACAACGGTCATATTACTGGGGTCGGATGATACATTGGTGCCAGGACGAATGTCCTTTAACAAAGTGGTTCCGGCATTTGTTCCATCACTTTTATACAATTCAGTACCTATGCCTGTGCCTAATGCTGAAAAATAGAGTGTGTCCTTGTACACGATCAAATTGCTGGGGTTGCTATTGCCGTTCGGCCGAATATCTTGGACTAAGGTGATATTGCCCACCGCACCACTGGTTTTATACAACTCTGTTCCAATTCCATTGTCAACAAATGCGCTGAAGTACAACTCGTTGTTGAATACCGTTAAGTGGGCAGTGTTGGATCCTACTGATCCCAAACGGGCATCAACGAGCAGTTGCGTACCAGTTGGAGTGCCATCGCTTACCCATAATTCGCTTCCGGTTGCTGGCGAAGAAGCCGTGAAGAAGATCAAGCCATTCATACTTAGGAACTGACTGGCAAAGGAGCCAGAATTATTTCCCGTTACGTCAGCTAAGAGGATTGTTCCTGCAACGGTACCATCACTGATCCAAGGTTCTTCACCGTGTGTTCCATCGTTGGCAGCGAAAAGCAATTGATTCCCTAAAACCGTCAAATTTCGCGGGTTCCCTGATCCATTTCCTGGGTTGATCAATTTAAATTGGATCGTTCCTGCTGCTGTGCCATCACTGCGCCACAACTCATTACCGTTGGCAAAACCACTGCCGCTGCTCGCGGAGAAGTATAGGAGACCTTGGAATTCGACTAAGTCATCGATTTGAGATCCTGAAGGTCCTGGGTTGATGTCCTTGAGCAAGAAGGTTCCTGCTGTCGTGCCATCGCTACGCCACAGTTCCTCTCCATTTACGCCATCATCGGCGGCAAAGTAGGTGATCCCGTTAATGTCCACGAAAGATTCTGGGTCGCTGGAATCCGTGATTTGAGGCATTTCCAATACAACGTTGGTTCCCGCTTGTGTTCCATCTGAAGTGAATAATTCGGCTCCTTCTGTTGGATGCTGTGCTTTCAAAAAGAGCGAACCACCAACTTCAGTAATGAAATCTGGACTACTACTGCCTGTTGGACGGATCTCGATCTCTTCCGTTCCGACTAAGGTGCCATCACTTGTCCAGAAGTTGAATGATGAGCCGTCATTTGCTTCAAAGTACAATTGTCCGTTATAGGCAATGCCATGGTCGAAAAAAGAGCTTCCTGTACCCGTGTTAATATCGAGTAATGAAGTTCCTACTGCGGTGCCATCGGAACGCCAGAGTTCACTACCATGCACCCCATCGTTCGCATAGAAGTAGAAAGCGCCACCAACACGCACGAATCGTGCAGGAAATGAACTGGACGGCCCTGGGCGTATATCGATCATGCGGAACGTTCCAGCAGCCGTCCCATCACTTCGCCATAATTCACGCCCGGTGATGTCTGCTTGAAGTTGGAAGTACAAGGTGTCTCCTAAGCCAATTCCCTCATTAAAGAAGGTGGAACTTCCGCTACCCGCGGTTACGTCTGCTACCAATTGGGTTCCCCCTGTTGTTCCATCTGTTACCCATAATTCCCTGCCTGTGCCAGTTACCTGCGCGGAAAAAAAGAGTCGGTCATTCACCAAAAAGAAGTTATCTGGGAATGAATTACTATTCAAGTTCCCTGGATTGATATCCTTGACCAATTCGGTGCCTAAAGCTGTGCCATCGGTTTTCCATAGCTCCGTTCCTACTACACCATTATTCCCACGGAAGTAGATGTCGTTATCCAGCACGCTAAGTCTAAGCGGACTAGAGCTTGATGTTCCTGGTCGCAGGTCAATAAGTAATTGTGTGCCTGCTTCGGTACCATCTGTAATGAACAGCTCTTGACCGTGCGTTAGGTCTTCGTGAATAAAGACCACCTTGTTCCCGAGAACAGTCAATTCTCGTGGTTGCACGTTCACGTTGGTACCTTGATAGATGTCCTTTACCATGAATGTGCCCACTTCAGTGCCATCACTGCGCCATACTTCATTGCCAAATACAGGGTGGCGAGCAATGAAGAAGAAAAGACCATTCGCGGAGGTAAAAGAAGATGCTGTCGCTGAATTGAGAATGGAACTAGTTGATCCCGGATAAACATCTTTCACTAGTACCGTGCCTGCCGAAGTGCCATCGCTTTTCCATAGTTCAACGCCATTGTTGGGGTCTTGCATGAAAAAGAAAGCGGTGCCATCAACGTCCGTAATGTGTTGGGGGTTAGACCCTTCGATATAGCTTTGGTTAATGTCTTTCAATAAAGACACCTGCGCGTTCAAGGCTAGGCATGTCAAGGTAGATAGCAGGGTTAATGTGTGTTTCATTGCGCGTGTATTTCTGAATGCAGAATTACGAGAGTGCTCAGGACTATCCAATGGATGTTAAGCGCCATAGAGAGGCCACTGAGTAGGTGGTAGGAACAATTGAGTTGATGGGAGGGGACCGCAAGGTGTAGAAGGGATAAAAGCGTAAAATCGCAGCCTAAAAACTCAATGGGTCTGAAATGTGGTATAGTTGGCTTGCCCAACGTTGGTGAAAAACACCTTATTCAATTGCTTTAACAATGTCAAAGCGTAAATTTCTCGTTCTGCACCATCAGAATGATTTTGCTCGAAGGGCTGATTTCGAAACCCGCAGAGATATGAAAGACGAAGCTCCGCTACGAGGCGGAGCTTCAAAATCAACTGACGTTCTTTTAAAACAGACACCAAGCGTAATTAGCGCTGAACCACAAACTTCTGCCTGCCACGAGTATCTACATCGAGTATATAAGAGCCGTTATCCAGGTCACGAACATCAATCCCAGAACTCATCAAAGAACCGCTCTTAACGACCTTACCGGTAAGATCCAATATCCTATAATTCGGTTTCGAGTCATTGCCCAACGATACGTAGAGTCGATCGGCAGCTGGTACGGGCCAACATCTGATCATTTCCTCGTTCTTGCTATTGACAGCAACTTCCGTAGCAATGATCACATGAATCGGGTATTCTACCATATAACTACATCCATTCACGTCGGTGAGATCAACAGTATATGTACCGCTTGCAGTTACTTGAATGACTTGAGTGGTTTCTCCGGTGCTCCACTGAAAGCTATTCCCGTTCGCTGCGGTAAGCGTGTACGGCGTTTGCGAACTGGTAATCGTATCAGCAGTGGCGGTCAATGTTCCTGAAGAGAAGGTGAATTCATCGGCACCCATATCTGGTGCAGTGGCATCCCTTGGGTCACCATCAATATCTGTTGCGATCATGCTAGCTGTGCCCAAACCACTCAGCGTGCAACTGTTCAAGTGTGCATCTGGTAGTAATGGAAAAGCTGGATCCATGGATACAGATCCAACACCTTGGGCAATACTCATTTGATAAACACCTATGTCCGTATAAAATGTTCCAGCCCAGTCTACCAAGTTGGTTCCATCTGTGAAGAGGGCATTGTATTCTTCTACACCGATGTTTGTTGGAACTTTGGTTCGTAGCGCTGGACCACCAGAATAGTTGGCGAAGATGTTATTACGAAGCTGTGTGTCTTCGCCATCGGCGAAGTTGCTTAAATGGTAGAACGCATATGAAGTATTTGGATCACCACCTTGTACCACTGCAGTATTGTGTTCTATAAAAGTGACCCAAAGATTGAATACCGCTAAGCCCCATAATTCCCCAGGGCCATTTACATAGAGTTGGTTATTGGCGACTACATTGTCTATCGAGCTACTTTGTGTGTTGCTGAACTCTATTCCAGTTGCATTGTTTGTGGAGTAGGCCTGCACAACATTGTTCTGCACCTGTGCTCCGTCGGCCAACTGCCCAGTGCGAATACCAACATAGAACTCTCCAATGTTCGTCGTAATGAGGTTGTCATTGACCTGGGCTCCGAAGGCATTGCGAGCCATTATTCCAGTGGATAGTTGATCGATCAATCGGTTGTTGCTTACAACGAGCCCTTGCGCGCGAAATCCGCTCTGACTGCTGAAATCAAGATCGATCCCTGTTCGCCCATAGTAGATGGTGTTGTTGGTGATGATCACATCTTCCGGAGTCGTGTTCGTCGCTGTGGTCAAGCTGCTTTGATCACAGTGTATCAACACGCGGTTCTCATGGCCACCGGAAGAATTGCTCTGGCTGCCAATGAAAACGCACCGGTCGATCTGGAGGAAGTTCGCGTCTCTACGAAACAGGATTGCCTTGGCATAGTCGAAGTCGAGCGGGGTGAAGGTGAGTCGATTGAATACGACCTTCTCCAAGCTGTCTATTTTGAAAATGTAGTTGTCGGCTGCACTTGAGGCGGAATACTCCAGTATGACATCCGCCGCGTTCATCGTTGAGGAACGAAAGGTTATGAAATCGGGTGTGCCTGATAGGGGAGTGAGATCGTAGTTTCCGGTGTAAGTCCCCGGCCTAATATCGAATGTCACATTACCGCTTGCTCCTTGAGCATACAGGTCATTGACCGCTGCTGTGATGTTGGTGTAATCAGGTGATGTACCGCCGATAGTGTACGTACCGGTGAGTTGAGCGTTCAGGTTCAAAACGGTAAAAGCGAAGCTGAGAGCGTAGATGTATTTCATGTTCTTCAGAAGTGTGGAACTAAAGTATTCTGGGAGGGCTTCAGCGACAGCAAATACTTCGTGAACTGACCATTGAGTTGTGTGAACGGATCAGATCACAAAGGTTTGTTCGTAGTGCACCCATAAAAATCGGACGTTTGGAAGAGTTGATCGGAGCAACGGCGTAGCGAAAAAAAAGAGAAGTTCCACTGTTCCACGAGTGCTGGGACATTCTAATAAATACGGTTCGCGTCGCAACAGGCTGGCACGTGACCCAATGCTTCGCGCATAAGCAGTAAATTCGCGGCCTAAATCAACCCAATGGCCCTGAAATGTGGTATAGTTGGCTTGCCCAACGTTGGTAAAAGCACCTTGTTCAATTGCTTGAGCAATGCCAAAGCACAGAGTGCAAACTTCCCTTTTTGTACGATAGAACCGAACGTAGGTGTCATTACCGTTCCTGATGAACGCTTGAGCAACCTAGCGGAGATCGTGAAACCGCAGAATACCTTGCCAACGACCGTAGAGATCGTAGACATAGCGGGCTTGGTGAAAGGGGCAAGTAAGGGAGAAGGACTTGGCAACCAATTTCTTTCGAACATCAGAGAATGTGACGCGATCCTGCATGTACTACGTTGCTTCGATGACGATAACATCGTGCATGTAGATGGGAGTGTGGACCCTGTACGTGACAAAGAGGTCATTGATACAGAGCTTCAATTGAAGGACCTCGAAACGGTAGATGCACGGGCTAAGAAATTGAAGACACAGGCCAATACGGGTGACAAGGACGCGAAGAAGCGCTACGAATTGTTATTGCGCATTAAAGAGACCTTAGAAAAAGGGCAGAGTGCAAGAGCGGCTATTGGTGTGAATGATGATCCGGCCATGGTCAAGGAATTTCAGTTGCTCACCACAAAACCTATCCTGTACATCTGCAATGTGGATGAAGGCGCTGTTGCTGCAGATGGTAATGCACATGTTGATCAAGTAAAGACGCTTGT